>CAYUBU010000089.1:0-16484 GCA_964443105.1 uncultured Nitrospirota bacterium | reverse complement strand
GCTCAATCATCGTGACCATCATCGCCAGAACGCGCACCCCTGACCGTGATTATTCACGGCCGGGAGCCAGTGTGCCTTTTGACGGATATCGTCAGCTTGTATTGCGACGGCAGGTCGTACCAAGAAATCTGACCTAGGCATCCAGGAGGGGAGAACTGATTGATTCAGGAGGGAGGGCGCTTGTACAATAAACACTCAGATCAAGAGGGTATGGCGCTGGTATCGGCCATGCTGATCCTCATGGCTTTGACAGCCGCTGCATTTACAGCCATGAACAACACCACCATAGAGACTCAGATTACCGGCAACAACTATGCCTCCCAGACAGCTCTTTATCAGTCTGAATGTGCCGGTGAAGTTGTCTATGCGGCCCTGTTGTCTCCACTGGGGTCCTCCATCAGCCTGGATGATCTGCTTGCCTGGGATTCCGATGGTGATTCACAGCCCGATGGTGTCCTGACGAGTGGTGTGTCAGGAAATCCTTCCGCCTTGAGCGCTCTGGGCAACGTGACGGATGATATTGACGATCTTTGCGGCCCCGGTTCCGGCGGCGGTCTTCTCAGCGTGAACATGGTCGACGACGATCCGAACAGTCCCTTCACCGACAGCAATGGGGAGGTTTTTGTCGACGTGTTCAGGACGGACCCCATTGGAGGTACTGCGCTTGAACTGCGGCTCACCGTGGCCCAGCTCAGTCTCTTCGATCACAGTGCCACAGTGAACCTCATAGACCCGGATACAGAGATACACTTTGGCCCCTTCGACCTTAATGCGCCTTATGTGATCGACGGGCTTTTGGACGGACTCGGGAATGCCTTGGTTGATGGAATGGTGACCCACGACGAAGATTCCCTCCCCTTCGGTGACCCCGATGGACCGAATCAGGTCCTGCCCGACGGGATTCAGTACGATATAAACGCGAAACCGTCCTATGCGGACATCCAGAATATGAAAGAGATCCTGCTGAGAAACGTCACGCCCATCGTGCCCGTATCCGATGGTACCGTGCGGATTGAGGGAGCCGCAGACACGAGACTGGGTACTCCCGGCAATCCCCAGATTTCTTATGTAGAGGGCAACCTGGAGTTGGTGAATGCTTACGGAGAGGGGATTCTATTCATCCAGGAGCACAACGACGGCCAATGGGACCACATGGGCCTCATGCTGGAAGGATCAACTTTCCGCGGATTGATTATCATGCTTCCCGGGACTCTCAATCCAAACTTTACAAACAGCGGCTTTGGACCGGGAAAAATTGGAATTAAGATCGGAAAACACGGACTCACGGGTGCGGAAAGTTCTCTAGAAGGTGTCATTGTCGCCGGTTCACAGAGTAACGGCATCGTGTTTGAAATCAACGACGCTTCGCAGATTGGATACGATAAAGAAGTTGCCGAGCGACTCCTATCTCAGCGGTTCAGGATTAAATCCTGGTCTCTGCGCGAGAATTAGGGGCCTGAAATGAGCAATCCCATCTTTCATTCCGGCTAATACTCACCTCCTGGACAGCCGCTTTTTCCCCTTGTATCGATTCAAACTCAAAGGTATACTATGTCAAAATTGTCGAGCCAGAAAAATTGCATGGTATAGCCAAGACTTGGCGTCTTCACGGCGGCGGATGTTCTCTGTGAGGATAAGGTAATCTAGAAATGGCCAACAGAAAGACACAGGTGACAGTCGAGGTAGACCCTGCCAATTTGCCCGCGCTTTACGGGCGCAACGATGAGAACCTGAATCTGATGGAAAAAGTGTTCAAGATCTCCCTGGCGGCCCGGGGCAAGACGTTACAGGTTTCCGGCGAATCCAGCAGTGTGGGCCAGGCAAGGCACGCGATTGAAGAGCTGGACGATTCTCTGTCAAGAGGCACACTGCAGACCGAGGATATGGGAATCGCCATTCAGGCTCTAGCCAGTCAGGGCGGCGTCGGTCTCAAGGACCTCTTTACTGACGGCATTCCGGTACCTTCCCGCAAGAAAGTTATTTTCCCGAAGACTCCCGCCCAGCGCGGCTACATTGACGCCATACGAGCCTACGACATCGTTTTCGGTATCGGGCCCGCGGGAACGGGCAAGACCTACCTGGCCATGGCCCTCGCTGTCGCGGCACTCACCAAACAGGAAGTTGGAAGAATCATCCTGACCCGTCCGGCGGTGGAAGCCGGTGAGCACCTGGGTTTTCTCCCCGGTGATCTCTACCAGAAGATTCATCCCTACTTGCGGCCCCTTTACGACGCCCTCTATGACATGATGGAACTGGACAGGGCCACAGGCTTGATCGAGCGGGGGACGATTGAAATCGCGCCGCTGGCTTACATGAGAGGCCGCACCCTGAACGACGCCTTTATTATTCTGGACGAAGCCCAGAACACCACGGCCGAACAGATGAAAATGTTCCTGACCCGTCTCGGTTTCAACTCGAAGGTTGTGGTGACCGGTGATATTACCCAGGTTGATTTGCCCAAGGAGAAACAGTCAGGTCTTGTGCACGCCCAGCATATCCTTGAGGGCATCGAAGGCATTCATGCGGCATCATTCACCGATCGGGATGTCATCCGTCACAAGCTGGTTCAGGATATCGTTCGCGCCTATGACCGCCATGAGAAACAGAAAACCGGGAAGTAATTCATGTCCAGAAATCCAGAGAAACGTAAGAAGAAGCCGAGCCGTCCGGGCCGCGTTGACGGCTGGAAGAACAGGCTGAACAGTTCCGTGAAGGGCGGCTTCAGGAAAGAAGGCACGCCATTTTACAGGAGCCCATCATTCCTGAAAGGCCTTGCGTCGGTTGGCATGGTGGTGCTCCTGAGCATGCTCCTGGTTCCCGACCTCCAGCTCCTGCCGTCCCGGTATCAGGCAGGAAGCATTAGCCCCAAGAATATCAAAGCGCCCCGGGATTTCGACGTACCCGATGATCAGGCCACCGAGGAGAAACGTCGCCAGGCCCGGGAGGAAACGCTCTCGGTCTACGATTTCGATCTATCGGTGATCAATGGGATTCAGGCAAATGTCCAACAGGCCTTTGGTGTTATGAACCGTTACTATGAGGCAAAAAGACTCCGGGACGAGACCCGCCTCCAGTCAGAGGAAATTCCTGCCGCGGCGGAGAGCGAAGAAGTGTCGGCGGTGCCGCCGGCACCGGTGGAACTGGCTGAAAGCGGGCTTTTTGATGAGAACTACCAGGAATTCCAGAAACTCATGGATTTTACGCTCTCCAAGGAGTCGCTGAAAGCGTTTGAAGAAGATGAATTTTCTCCCCAGGCGTCGTCGTCTATCTCGACCATTGTGAAGAGCGTTATGAATAAGGGCGTGGTGAGCAGCCCTGAGTTGCTCTTAAAGGAAGCGGACAAAGGAATCGTGATCCAGGGGGTGGGAGAAAAATTTGAGAAGACGGTGCGCGATATCAACACATTTCTGGACCTGAAAACAGCCCGTGAAATGATCCGTGATTATCAAGCGCCGGAACTGGACACCCTTAAACCGCCTACCGTTGATGCCGTGAAGGACGTTGCTCTGAACCTGATTGTCCCAAACCTCACTTTTAACAAGACGGGCACCGAGTTGCGGAAGAAGCAGCAGGCCGAAGCGGTGAAGACGGTTTACTCCAAGGTCAAAAAAGGGGAAATGATCGTCCGGGAAGGGGAGAAAATTGATACCCGGCACATGGCTAAACTGAACGCCCTCCATGTGGCCCAGAAAGAGAGCAACCTCTTCATCTCCTTTGTCGGGCTCTTGGGCTTTAATGCCATCCTCCTGTCCATCTTCTTTGTTTATATCAACCAATTCAAGAAAGCGATTGCCGAAGATCTGCAGAAGCTCTCCCTCATCGGTATCATCATTCTCGCTTCCGTGGGGCTGGTGAAGGCGTTCTACTGGGTTGCCAAGGAGTTCGCCGTCAATCTCGAAGTGGTGGAACCGGCGTCTTTGTTCTACTGTATTCCCTTCGCCTTCTGCGGGATGCTCATCGGCGTTCTCTTTGAAGTCCGGATCTTTATCTTTCCCGTTCTCATTGTCTCCGTTCTCTCGGGGATCATGATCCATGAAGATCTGAATTTTACATTATATGCTCTGATCGGCAATGTGGCCGCCGCTCTTACCGTCCAGAACTGCAGGACTCGAACGGCACTCTTGCGGGGAGGCCTCATGGTGGGCGCGGCCAATGTGCTGACGGCGCTGACGATCACCATGATTCACAACGAGTTCTCCATCTACAAGGTGCTCTACGACACCATCTTCGCTTTTCTTGGGGGACTGCTGGTTTCGATCCTGGTTTCATGGGTGGTCCCCATACTGGAGAGTCTTTTCAGAATCACAACGGATATCAGGCTTCTGGAACTTTCGGACACCAACCAGCGGGTGCTCAAGGACCTTCTCGTCCACGCTCCCGGCACCTACCAGCATTCACTTATGGTGGGCAACCTTTCCGAGGAGGCGGCGGAGTCGGTGGGAGCCAACCCCCTCCTGGCCCGGGTCAGCGCCCTGTATCACGATATCGGCAAAATTCAGAAGGCCGAGTACTTTGTTGAAAACCAGATCAACCTTGAGAACCGCCATGATAAGCTGACACCCAGCATGAGCGCGCTCATACTTATCTCCCACGTCAAGGATGGTGTGGAACTCGCTCGGAAGCAGAAACTGCCTCCCGCTATTTTGGACATTATTAGACAGCATCACGGCACCAGTCTGATTACCTTTTTCTACCAGAAAGCCAAAGAGCACGAAGATCCATCCATCCATGAGACCAAGGAAGAAGACTACCGCTATCCCGGTCCCAAGCCACAGACCAAAGAGGCGGCCATCGTCATGATTACCGACGCGATTGAAGCTGCCTCCAGGGTTCTCACCAGTCCCAATTCCTCTCGAATTGAGATGATGGTGAACAAAATTCTGGAACGGATCTATATCGATGGTCAGCTCGATGAATGCGACCTGACCCTGAAGGACTTGAGTAAGATCAAGAAGAGTCTGCTTCCCATTTTAAACAGCATCTACCATCATCGCATCGATTACCCGACCGTTAATTTGACAGAGGGTGACAAGGGGGCGCAAAAGGATGAAGGTCCTGGTCAGCCGGCAGGGATGGGAGGGAAAGGTACCCCGGGAGCTGGTAAGGTCGGTGCTGCAAAAAGTCTTCGAAATCGCCGGTAGGGAAGGTGAAGTCAGCGTGCTGGTTGTGGACGACCGGGAGATGCGCAGGCTGAACCTTGAATACCGACACATTGACTCCAGCACCGATGTACTCTCCTTTGCACTGAATGAGGGAAGTGACCTCGATCTCCATCCGGAAATGCTGGGCGATATCGTCGTTTCCATGGAGACGGCCGCCCGGCAGGCGGCAGAGTCTGGCCGCCCCATGGAAAAAGAGCTTTCTTGGCTCCTGGTGCACGGCGCCCTTCACCTTTTGGGCTACGATCACGAAAGGTCTCAAAAGGAGGCTGCGGCCATGAGAGAGTTGGAGAAAAGGATTTTGGATCACTTACCTTGAAGTCCCTCATGGTTCAGACGAAGGAAAGGAATAGAGGCGAATGGGTTTCTTTCGCAAGAAGAAGGATCCCCGGGTAGAGGAGATTACAGCCTGGGCGTCGACTTACTTAGAAGAACGTGAAGCAGTCAACGGTGCCGAAAAAGGTATTCTCGAGCCCGCAGCAGCGGCAGCTGAAACGGAGTTTGCGGCTGCGGAAGACGGCCTATCCGTGGAGCCCGAGGCACCACCTTCTCCCGCTGTTGTCACCACCGTACCCCGGGAAACAGAAGCCCCGGATCTGGTTCAGGTTGTCGAGCCTGCGGACGCTGAAGATGAGGAAACGTTTCCGGCGACGGAAGTGATACTCGAAGAAACGGCGGTGCCGGAAGCCGCGCCGCCGGCACCGTCACTATTTCAGCGCCTTCGTTCCGGGCTGGCGAGGACCCGCGGCGGGCTTGTGGGTAGAATCGATTCTCTCCTGGCAGGCCGTTCGACCATCGATGGCGACACCCTTGAGGCCCTGGAGGAAATTCTCATCGAGTCCGATATCGGTGTACAGCACGCCATGCAGCTTATTTCCCATATTCAGGATCGAGCTGAGAAGAAAGACTTGAAGGATCCCCAATTAATCAGGGAACTTATCCGCGGGGAGTTGACGGAGATTCTCAGCCGTCAAGAGTATCAGCTCTTCCGGCCGACGGAAGGGCCCTGTGTGGTCATGGTGGTGGGGGTGAATGGCGTGGGGAAAACCACCACCATCGCAAAGCTGGCGCGCCGGTTCACTGAGGCAGGGGAGACCGTGCTCCTCGCCGCGGGCGATACTTTTCGTGCCGCGGCCACGGAACAGCTTGAAATATGGGGAACACGGGTCGGTGCCCATGTGATTAAGCATCAGAGCGGCGCTGACCCGTCTGCCGTGGTTTTCGATGCCCTGAAGGCTGCTGAAGCCCGGGGAACGGGGATCGTTATCGCCGATACCGCGGGACGGCTCCATACCAAAGTCAATCTGATGGAAGAGTTGAAGAAGATGAAACGGGTTATGGCCAAGGTCATACCGGACGCCCCCCACGAAGTTCTACTGGTGCTGGATGCCACCACCGGTCAAAACGCCCTTTCCCAGGCCAAGATATTTCACGAAGCTGTCGGGGTTACGGGGATTGCGCTCACCAAACTTGATGGTACGGCCAAAGGGGGCATTGTGACCGCAATCGTTGGAGAACTGGGCATACCGGTCAAACTGATCGGCATCGGGGAAGGGATGGACGACCTGCGGGATTTCGAGCCCGAGGCCTTTGTGAGCGCACTTTTCGATTCCTAGCTTTTCGACGCACCCTGAAAGGGCACCCCTCAAGTCCCTTCCTGAAAGAGCTTGCCGGGGTTGAGAATCCCGGCGGGATCCAGCGTATTCTTGATTGCCCGCATGGCCGAAAGGGTGGGGGCGGAGATCTCCAATCCCATATACGGCGCCTTGGCAAGTCCCACGCCGTGTTCCGCCGAAATGGTTCCTTCGAGCCGCAGAACTTCCTCAAAGAGCTGTGTGACACTCTCGTGGGCACGGGAAAGATGCGCCGGTTCAACCAGTATGTTGACGTGCAGATTCCCGTCCCCGGCGTGTCCGAAGGTCAGGATTTGCAGTTTCTGCCGATTTGCCAACTGCTGCAAGAAGTCAAGGATAGCGGGAATCCGGCTTCTCGGTACAGCGATATCCTCGTTGATCTTGGTCATCCCCATCCTGTTGATGGCCTGGGAGATGGACCGTCGCGCTTTCCAGAGATTTTCCCGCTCTTCCGGTGACCGGGACATCAGGACTTCCACCGCACCGTGGTTGTTGCAGATTTTCTGGATGCGGGCAATATCCCCTTCCACCTCATGGCGACCGCCATCGACTTCAATGAGCAGATAAGCCTCGCCCTTGACGGGTAAGCGAAAATTGAGCACCGCCTCGACGGCCCGGACACAGTTGCCATCCATGAATTCCAGGGTGCTGGGAAGAATGCGGGACGCGATGATATCAGCCACTGTCATCCCGGCTGCGCCGTGGTCCCGAAACACCGCCAAGGCGGTTCGTGTGGTCTCCGGTTTAGGAATCAGTTTGAGTGTGATTTCCGTGACCACGGCCAGTGTGCCTTCTGAGCCGACGATGAGGCGGGTCAGATCGTACCCAACAACCCCCTTTAACGTTTTAACTCCGGTCTTGATAATCTCTCCGGAAGCCAGAACGGCAACCAACCCGAGAACGTAATCCCGGGTGACACCGTATTTAAGTGAGCGAAGCCCTCCCGCTCCGGTGGCGACGTTGCCTCCGAGGGTTGAAAAGGCCATGCTCCCAGGGTCGGGGGGATAGAAGAGCCCTATCTTTTCCACGGTCTTCTGGAAAACGCCATTTACCACGCCCGGTTCCACAATGGCGTAGAGATCTTCCGGGTAGATCCCGAGGATACGGTTCATTCGGGTCATCACCAGCGCGATCCCGCCTTTGGCCGGCACCGAACCGCCGGCGAAACCGGACCCCGCACCTCTGGGGTGGAGGGGTATTTTTTCCTGGTTGCAGAGCCTCAGAATCCGAGAAACATCGTTCCCATCACGGGGATAGAGGATCAGTTCCGGTTGATGTTTGATCTGGGTGGCGTCGTAGGCGTGGCTGATCCGTCCCTCGAGGGAGGCATCGATGTTGTTTTTACCAACAATGTCCTGAAAATTTCGGATCAGCGCCCTGGTGATCATGGCAGGTCCCAAACGGGATCAGTCAAAGGACGGAAAGCCCCTAGCCCGAATATTGCATGAGTGATCGTCGTGAGAGGTCGTAAAAGCGCTGTAGGCAAGGCGCAGAGAATTTTCTGGCTGAAGACATATTGAAATATCTCGAAGTCAGGAAATTGTCTGCAACGCCGCATCCGGCGGCTTATACGGCCTCGTAATAGATTTGCTTATGCAATATTCGGGCTAGGGTTGCCGGTAAAGCCGCGTCTCTCAGGCGGAACCGGCGAACAGATAAATCTGCGAATTACCTCAAGCGCTCAGTTGTTCTTCGTGGCCATCATTGAACTTAACGGAGACCATCTTCGATATACCCGGCTCCTGCATGGTGATGCCGTAGAGGGCGTCCGAGTACTCCATGGTGTTCTTGTTATGGGTAATCACAATAAACTGGGTATCCTTGACCATCCGTCTGAGGATGTCGTTGTAGCGCGCTACGTTGGCGTCGTCAAGGGGTGCGTCCACCTCGTCAAGGAGACAGAAAGGACTCGGCTTCACCAGAAATCCTGCAAAGATGAGGGCGACCGCTGTGAGGGCTTTTTCGCCGCCCGAGAGAAGGGAGAGGTGCTGCAGCTTCTTGCCCGGCGGCTGGGCCACGATTTCGACCCCGGCCTCCAGAATATCGGCACCCTCTTCAAGCTTCAGCTCAGCCTGGCCGCCGCGAAATAATTCCTTGAAAACGGCCTTGAACTTTTCGTTAATGGCTTCAAAGGCCTCCTGAAAGCGTTTGCGGGACGTGCGGTTTATCTTCTTGATGGTCGCCATCAGGGAGTCGACGGCCTCCTGGAGGTCCGCTTCCTGTGTGGTCAGAAACTGGAAGCGCTCTTCCAGCGCATTGTATTCCTCGATAGCCATGATGTTGACCGGGCCCATCCGCTCGATCTTTCCGTTGAGTTCCTCCAGCCGTTCTTTTGCGGCAGCGGGATCGATCTCTTTCTCCGCGTAGTCTGCCACGATGTCCTTCAAAGCAAGAGCATATTTTTCCTCTACCCTGGCAAAGAGATGGTCTATCTTGATAGTAACTTCCGCGCGGTGGACTTCCAGGTCGTTGATGCGCCGGCTGAGTTCTTCACTTTCCCTGCGAAGCTGTTTGAAGGCCGCTTGCTCCTGGCTCAAGAGGTTTCTTCTGTTCTCAAAATCATCCTGCGCCAGAGACAGGCGCTGATTCATTTCCTGCTTTTCACTGATGAGCCCTTCGATCTCCGTGACGGCGGCGCTTTTTTCCTCTTCAATTCTGCTGACCCCGGCAGCAGCGTCTTCGACTTCCCGACGGCGCGCCGCAATCAGTTCTTTCAGATTGGCCACGTTCTTTTTGTTGCTTTCGATATGTGAAAGCAGAGACGTACATTTTTCCTTAATGGCTGCAATCTCAATTCGTCCCTCGGTAATGACGCGCCGTTTTTCCTCGACCCTTTCACGAAGGGATGAAATCTGCTCCATCCATTGGGAGAGAATGCCTTCCCTGTCATGGACCTGTGTTTCCATCTCTGTCGTTTCGTGCCTGCAGGCAGCGAGACTTTCTTCAAGAAGATGAATTTCTGATGAACGGTTTTCGAACTCAACGGCCAGGGTCTCGATCATCCGACGCACATTTTCCTCTTCATGGGTCAAGAAGGCCAGCTCCTTTTCCAGATCAACTTTCTGGGCATCCACGGCCTCCAGGAGTGCCGATTTCTCTTTCAGTTCTTCCTTGAGTCGTGCGATGGTGCGATAGAGCTGCTCCCGTTCTTGTTCCAGCACCTGCAGCTGTCCTTCCAGGACCTCCATCGAAATTCTGAGTTCACGGATCTCCCGCTTACGTCTGATGAAGCCGCTGGTGTTCTTTTTCCATGTCCCCCCCTCCAGCGTTCCCGAAGGCTCCAGTACTTCTCCATTCAAGGTAACCAGGGTTCGGCGAAATCCATTGGCGTGATAAAGAGCCAAAGCCTGATCCAGACTTTCAACCAGGACCACATCACCCAGGAGGTGGTCGGCGACACCGCGATAACGATCATCAAATCTCACGAGATTGATTGCCTCGCCGATGGCCCCGGATCCCTCCCGGGCAGCAAAGGGTGTCCTCTCAGTTATCTTGGGATGCAGGGGAATGAAGGCTCCCCGACCGCTTTCATGGCGGCGGAGATGTTCGATGGCGTTGCGCGAATCTTCGGGGCTGTTGACGATGAGACTTTGATGCTGCCTGCTGATTGCCGCTTCAATGGCCACCTCATACCTTGGCTCCGTTTCGAAAATGTCGGCCACAACAGAATGAAATTCAGGGAGGCTCCCGGCGGAGGTGTCGTTTTTTGCCTCTTCTATGAGGGTTCGTACGCCTTCATCGTAGCCTTCCAGACTGTCCTGGAGTTCCACCAGGGTTGCCAATCGGGACCCCTCGTGTCCCATTTTCTCCCGCACATTGGATATCCGCTCCATGAGTCCCGAGAAGGCCTCTTCCTTCTGCTCCAGGGAAATTCTAAGCGACGCCAGATCGGCCCGTCTTTCCTCTGTGCCAGCCTTCATCCGTTCCAGAGCCTCCTGCTTCTCCTTGACTTGGGCTTCCGTTTGGGAAAGCCGGTTGAGGAGTTCCGATCGGTTGATATGGAAGCCCGCGTTCAATTCGAGGAGGCTGTCGCGCTCCCGGGTCATATTCTCCGTGCGATTGTGCTGGATTCCGATCTGACGCATGAGGTCGGCAAGCTCGCCCTTACTGCGATCCAGCTGCGTCTCCAGTTCCCGCTGGGCGGCGAGCTTCTCCCGGAGCCCTGCTTCCTTTTCCTGCAGGTTATGTTCCCGCTGCTCATTCGTCTCGGAAATCCGGTCGAACTCAGCCTGGAGGTTGACCGTTCCCTCTTCCGTCGTCGAGATTTCCTCGTCGAGACGCTGTATTTCCCGGGTTGCCCCTTCCGACAGCGTATTCATATGAAAGATCTGACCTTCCAGAACTTCGATTCGGTTCTCCTTCTTTGCAATCATCGAGTCCACACCGCGGATTTCCTCGTGTAGTTCATCCAACTGTTTTTCCCGGTCCAGAACCTCCAGTTCCAGATCTTCAATACGGCTTTCTTTAGAGTCCTTCTGGGTGGTCAATTCAGTCTCCCGGTTTCGGCTCCCCTGATACTGCTCTTCCACGGCTTCCCAATCGCCGTTTAAGGCCACGAAACTCAGGGAGGAGAGATGGAGATCGAGCCCCTGGATTTCATCCTTGTATTCCTTGTACCGTTCCGCTTTCTTGGCCTGGCGGTTCAGAGAGTTCTTCTGCCGGGTTACCTCGGCAACAATGTCTCGCACCCGGGAGAGGTTCTCCTGGGTCCGTTCCAGTTTACGGAGGGCTTCATCTTTCCGGGCCTTGTACTTGGAAATACCGGCAGCTTCCTCAAAGAGAAATCGTCGCTCCGTGGGCTTCGCGTTGAGTACGGCGGCAATGTTTCCCTGGCCGATGATGGAATAGGCCTTGGCACCCATGCCCGTATCCATGAAGAGTTCCCGGATATCACTCAAGCGGCAGGGGATGCGATTGATTAAATACTCACTTTCTCCGGAGCGATAGTATCGGCGGGTGATCTGGATCTCATCGAAGGCCGCGAATTCGGAAGAGAGGCCTGCATTGAGATCGGTCACCGTCAGATTCACTTCGGCCATGCCCATGGGGGCACGGGACTTGGTACCGCTGAAGATGACATCCTCCATCCGTTCGCCGCGGATCTGCTTGGCACTCTGTTCCCCCAGAACCCAGCGAATCGCATCTGAGACATTACTCTTGCCGCAGCCGTTGGGTCCGACAATGGCGGTTATGCCCGGCTGGAAATAGATCTTCGTCTTCTCCGAGAAGGACTTGAAGCCATTAATTTCGATGGTTTTGAATCGCATGGCGGAGCTCCTTATTTTTGGAGGCGATTATTAGCATAACAAAGCCTCAATGTAAAGATAAAAATACAACAAAATGATGAAAACATATTATGGGCCACAAGATATAGTGTTCTTTTCGTATAGTATGGCTTGGCTTCTAAAGTCAATTTATTGGAAAGAAAAATTTGACTTGGCGGGGGAAGAGTGAAATAATACTTGAAAGACTCGCTCATTACAGACAAGGGAGGAGACGGTTAATGGCACATTTTGCGGACGGGTATACCCTGGAAGATATACTCTTGATTACAGCGCTGCAGAAGAAGACAGGTGAGCTTACCCTGGAGACTGAGCGAGGACATGGGACTCTGAGGTTTCTTAACGGCAACATCGTCGATTCCGATTCACCCCATACGACGGCTATCGGTGACCTTCTCATGCGTGAGGGGATGGTATCGGAAGACGATCTTACAGAATCATTGGAAAAGCAGAAAATAAATCCAGATGCGGGGAAAATAGGCAAAATATTCGTTGATTCCGGATGTGTTGACCACAACGCCGTCAGCCTAATGGTAAAAGAGCAGATTTTTACCGCCATTCAGGATTTCAGCACGTGGAAGAACGTCTATTTCACCTTTAAGGAAAAGGACGTCCTCCCCAGCGACGACATTCACGTCACCCTGACCGATATCATTGAACGGATGGCCGTGGGATAAGGGGGCAATCGGCGCACGTGGTTTGCGAATCAACCTGTCCTGACAGTCCAGCGGAGGGCAGGTTTTTTTGTTTTATATCGAAATAGAGGGCAAGGGGATTCCAGGCAGGCCTGCCTGGCACCCTTACCCGACCTTACCGCAGCACACCCGCCCTTGTGATCCGCTCCCTGGCAAGTACCGCAGCGAACACCCCTCAGCCAGAGGCTTGATGAGCACCGGCTGCACCCCTCTCCATGGATTACTGTAATCTGAGAACAGGACCACTTCAGGTAAACTATTGTTAGGTTCACACGGCTCTTGAGTGGAAGGACTGGGCTGTTGGAGACGGCAGGCGGCGAAGCCGTGGGGATCGGGGTGGCGCTCAAAAAATGGTTGTCAAAGGGATTATTTTAGGCTATTGATTAACCGTTTGCACTTTAATGATGGCGCACCAGGTCGCGTCTCGGGTTAAACTGTGGGACAGGGGCCGCAGGCTGTCGGCTCTTCTTCACTTGTATAGGAGCAGGATATGATCAATTTCAAGAATTTTGTTTTGGCCGGCGTGATTCTCCTTTCGTTTGTGATCGGCGTTTTTTACAGTGACACCGGAGCCTTTCGTTCTGCTGACGCCGCTTTCGATTTTTTCAAGCCCCGGGAAGAGGTCAAGTCTTCCGTTACGCCGGGCCCGGTAGCCGACAAAGAGGGGTCGTCTGCGGCGGCGGTCCATGGGCTCCCTTCCTTTGTGGAGCTCGTAAAACAGGAAAAACCGGCGGTGGTCAACATCAGCACCACCCAGGTCATCAAATCTCAGGGGGTCCCTCATCCCCGTTTCAACAGAAGACAAAGTCCTTTCGACGAATTCTTTGGAGACGATTTCTTCCGCCGTTTTTTCGGCGATATGCCGAATCGTGAGTTCAAATCCAAGAGTCTGGGGTCCGGGTTCATCATTGATAAGGATGGGCATATTCTCACCAATAACCACGTCATCGAAAATGCCTCGGAAATCATGGTGAAACTCTCCACGGAGAAAGAGTATGAGGCCAAGATTGTCGGCCGGGACCCGAAGACGGACATTGCGCTGATCAAGATTGACGCGAAGAACCACCTTCCCGTGGTCGACCTGGGAGATTCCGACAAGCTCGAGATCGGCGAATGGGTGATGGCCATCGGCAACCCCTTCGGACTGGAACAAACGGTCACGGCAGGCATCGTCAGTGCCAAAGGCCGCGTGATCGGTTCGGGGCCCTACGACGATTTCATTCAAACCGACGCGTCTATTAACCCCGGCAACAGCGGCGGGCCGCTCTTCAATATCAGAGGCGAAGTGGTCGGCATCAATACGGCCATCGTTGCCAGTGGTCAGGGGATAGGCTTTGCCATTCCCATCAACATGGCCCTCTCCCTGGTGCCTCAGCTGAAAGAAACGGGCAAGGTTGTGCGGGGATGGCTCGGTGTCATGATTCAGGAGATCACCGACGACTTGGCTGAGAGCCTGGGGCTTAATGGGAGTGAAGGCGCGCTCGTCGCGGAAGTAGTGGAAGGCGGCCCGGCTGCCAAGGCCGGAATTAAACGAGGTGATGTCATTCTCGAGTTCGGAGGCGAGAAGATCGGCAAGATGCGGGATCTCCCCTCGGTTGTCGCCTCAACGGCCGTCGGCCGCAAAGTTCCGGTGAAAGTATTGCGTCAGGGAAAGAAGGTCTCTTTAGACGTTAAGGTCGGTGAGTTGGAAGAAGAGAAGACCGCCGAGGCGGAAGAGGGGGACGAGTTCGGCAGTCTTGGCATGACCGTGCAGGAAATCACCCCCGAACTCGCCGAATATTTCCAGTTGGAAGAGACTGAGGGGTTGGTGGTGGCCGCGGTCGAACAGTATGGACCGGCGGCTGAGGCCGGACTCCGTCGGGGTGATATCATTCTTGAGGTGAATCAAAAACCTGTGACGTCTCTGCAGAACTACCGCAAAGCGCTCAAAACGAAGAAGGCCGGTGAATCGTCGCTCTTCTGGATCCGGCGCGGTTCCAACACCCTTTATTTTGCTTTGCGCAGCGAAAAGAAATAGGCTGCATACGGGGGCCGCTGCCGCTCCCGGCGGGTTAGAATCTGGTTACTTTCTCCGGTCTGTACGCCAGGATCGGATCGATGATGGGCGAATATTCCATCGGGATAGGGATGGGGAAAGTCAGAATCTCGTAAATACCGGCCAGTTCACGGACGATGAAGTATCCAATGCCCTTAAAGAAACCGGAAAAATAACAAGAACTGCAATTGGTTTCCACCGCTCTTTTTACGGTCTGCTTGGGGATTTCCAATACGCCGAAGAGGGTGTTTTCCAGGCCCCGGCCAAGCTTGTCAAAAGCGAGTTGGTAGGCTCCGGGCGACTTGTCGTTTGTGTTGATCCATTCACCCTGCTGGTCGCAGGTGAGACGGTTTTCATCATAAGCCGATGCCGGAACCGCGGTGAGTGCCGCAGAAGCAAACAGAATAAAAATGAGCAATTTCATGAATATACCCTCCATTGCGTAAAGTTGTTTCTCTAAGGTAATTTGTGAGTTAATGACCGGTGATCCAGTGCCTATGTATTGAGAAGTATAGACTATTTTGGCGGAAAAATCACCTGGTGAATCGATTTTTCTCGAGCCTCCTTCCGGAATAATAAGTGAGTGTTGCACGGGGTCCAAGAAAAACTATCTCTCGTAAACCTCCAGTCTGAGTCCCTTCGTCATGACACCTGATCGGAAATTGCGTTTCGTCCTCCAGGAGCATCAGGGGCGCGGCCATCACTACGATTTTCGCCTCGAAATGGGCGGCGTGCTTAAATCATGGGCGGTGCCCAAAGGCCCCTCTCTGGATCCTGCCGAAAAACGACTCGCTCTGATGGTCGAAGATCATGATTTAGACCATATAGACTACGAAGGGATCATTCCCGAGGGCCATTACGGGGCCGGCCCTGTGGTCGTCTGGGACGAGGGGACCTACGAGACCATGGACGATGATCCCGGAAAAAGCCTGGGGGAGGGGAGGTTTTCCTTTGTACTCAAAGGAAAGAAGCTGAAAGGGGAGTTTGCCCTGGTACGCCTCAAACGGGGGAAACGGGGGAATGAGTGGCTCATGATCAAAAAACGGGACGGCTTGGAACAGAGCGGCTGGAAAATCAGATCTGAACTGGACAAAAAGCGGATTGCCCAACTCCGGGAGAAAGTACCGTCGTGCAATTCTATTTCCTGAATATGGCGGTCACGGTCAGAAAGGCGCTCCTTCCCATCTCTTGATGCACGAACCTTGGCCCTGATGCTGCCGGCGGGAAAGGGCGTCCGGCTAATTCAGCGCGGATGTTCGAGACCAAAGAGCCACTGGAAGGCGTTCAATACCTGGCTGTGGGTAATGGCCCCTTCGGCGATTAGGGCAGGAACCCTTTTCAGGGGCACCTGAGTCACTTCAATATCTTCGCCGCGATCGAGTTGCTGATCGCCTTCAAGATAAACATTCCGGGCGACAAAGGTGTGACAGCGATTGTTCATGATCGCCGGGTTAGGGTGTACCGTGCCGAGATGAACGATATCGTCGCTGTCATATCCTGTCTCTTCACGCAGTTCCCGCCGTGCCGAAAAATGGGGCGTGTCGTCTTCGGGGTCTACCACACCCCCTGGAATCTCGAGGGTTATTTTACCAATCCCCGCTCGAAACTGGCGGATCATGATGACATCACCGTCGCCGGTGATGGGAATGACGTTGACCCAATCGAATGTTTCCAGCACG
>CAYUBU010000088.1:0-2573 GCA_964443105.1 uncultured Nitrospirota bacterium | reverse complement strand
CCCCAGGTAAACCCCTCCGGTTGCCATGACCGTCAATGCGAGGTTGCCGGCCTCAGCCCCCAGGATGGACGCGAAGATCTCCAGCGTTCTTCTGCAGATATAGCACTCTTTTTTCGGATCCAGGGCCGCATTGACAATTACAGGTGTGGGATCTGAAGCCCCTGCCAGTTCCCGCGTCAGCCGGTCAGGGACGTTCATCTTTCCTTGAATCCTGAGGAAATCGTAGATGTTCGGAATGCCGGTTCCGGAACAGACCATCTCACTGCTCACACGATCCCTGGTTTCAGTAAGGAAGTTCAGAAGATCTCTTTCCAGGGACGTCGAGGGAGAAAAATCTCCGTGACCACCCTCGGAAGGATGGGATTGGTACTCTTTACCGTCCCAGACCATAAAGGCCTCTCCCAGGCCTGTTCCCGGCGCGATGACAGCCAGGGTTCCCTCCGGCTGGGCCGATCCTTCATTGAGAGTATGAAAATCCTCATCATTGAGATGGAGAATACCCCGGCCGATCCCTTCCAGGTCGTTAAAAAGGTGGAATTGGGAAAGATTGAGGGCACTTACGAGGTCTGTGCTTTCGATGATCCAGGGCAGATTACTGGGGATGGTTCGCCCGTCCACAACCGGACCCGCCACCCCGAAGGACCCCTCGGTTACGTGAAGACCTGTCCTTTTGAGAAAATCCGCGGCCATGACCTCGAGGCCGGGATAGTCGCGGCTGTTGTAAGTGGCCTCAGCTAAAGGAGATTGAGGCCCTTCCTCACGCGTATAAATGGCCAGTATGGATTTTGTCCCGCCAATGTCGCCCGCCAGCAGCATGGGTTCTCCTTTGGGGGAATGGGAGATTAACTACGGTAACTATACCATAGGTGTAGCAGACTGATGGAAAGAAACGGGGAAACGGTGAGCCCGAGAATCGGATACGGCACACTAATTAATTGCCAGGTTCGAAATAGGAAGTGCAAGGAAAATTTTGGATATTGGATATTGGATATTGGTTTTTGGATCGCAGCTCCTGAATCCAGATCTGAAAATCGGTCAGGTCTGAAAAGCCCCAATCTCTGTTTCCAGGTCCAGCATAGCCTGTTGGGCGCGGTTCCTGTTGTCATCCACCTTCTCAACCAGAACGTTGCCGTCACCAACCTTGGAGTGTATCTCCCGGACGATGCTCTTGACCTCATCCATGTATCCATTGTGCTTGTTGTTGATGTCAACAGCCTGCCTGACGAGGGATGCAACAAACTGGGAGGATTCCGTCAACTGGGCAGAGGCGTCTCTCTGTTCGCCCAGGGCATTTTTGACCCGTCTGGCAATTTCCTCGAGTTGTGCCGCGGCCTGGTTGATCAGTTCAAGACCCCGCTGTTGTTCGACAGTCGCTCCGTCGATCTCCGAAGAAAGGCTCTTCACCGAGTTCATGGATTGGGCTATCTCGCTGCCGGACTCCAGATGTTCCTTAATGACTCCTTCAATGGCCGCCATGCGGTCCTGGTTCTGTTCAACGATATCCGAGAGGGCAGAAAGGGCCTTCCGGGCATCTTCGGCCTGACTGACGGTCTTCCCGGTGCCCTTCTGGCTCTCCTCTACCGAGAGGTGGACACGGTTGATGCCGGACTGAATGCCGTCAAGGATCTTGCTTACCTCCCGGGCCGATTGGGAGGTCCTCTCGGAAAGATCCCTGATCTCGCTGGCCACGACAGCGAAGGATTTTCCCTCATCCCCGGATTGAGCGGCTATGATTGCGGCGTTCAGAGACAGGAGGCTGGTCTGGTCGCCGATCTCCTGCATAACGCTGACGATGTTCCCAATGGATTCGGAGTCCTTGTAAAGACTCTCGAACTCCTTGGCAAGATCCTTGCCGATTTCGTCTATCTCGGAGATAGAGGACGCGACCTCTTTCACGCACTCCGTTCCCCCTTTGACCTCATCCACCATCTGGGTGGACAGGTTTTCCACCTCCTGGACGAAGCTCTGAACCTGCTCCGAACCCTCGTTCATCTTGTCGATAAGAGCTGTTGTGTAGGAGGCAGCAGTGTTCATTGAGGAGGCGTTTTCCGAGACCTGCCGGTTGGAGGCGGCCAGTTCCTCAATGGAGGAGACCGTTTCGTCAACGCTCTCCTTGAGTTTGTCCGCCTGTTCCTCGATTCCCCGGATGTTGGACTCCTGCTCGTGAACGGTGGACATTGTCTGTTCGGCGCTGCTCGACAGGTTGGTGATCTGATCGAGGATCTCGGCCATGGAGGTGTCCAGCCTGGTGAAAAAATCGTTGAGGTTTTCGGTCCGGTTGCCGAATTCGTTAACGATATTTTTGGTGTTGACGACTTTGGCGGCGAGGTCCTGAAGTTCCTGTGACATCCTGTCGCCGGCTGATCTCACGGCTTCGATGATCACCTGGAGATTCTCAATGTTTTCGTTGAAATAGATGGAGAGGGTCCCGATGGTGTCTTTGGATTCAACCGGCAGGCGGAAGGTCAGGTCCCCTTCCCTTATGCAGGTTTCCCGGAGAACCTCGGCCATGGACCTTACACGGCGGATCAGGAACAGGTAGGCGATGACAAATCCAACCCCTCCCACCATGA
>CAYUBU010000087.1:0-29377 GCA_964443105.1 uncultured Nitrospirota bacterium | reverse complement strand
CTCTTTTCCCTTCTCGCCGCCCTGGAGAAGGTCTCTGTGGCCGGTTCCCCCCCCACCGCCTGGGAAGACCTGAAAAAACGAAACAGAAGCGCCTTTTCCGTGGCCAAATCACTCGTTGACTCTCTTAGCGTCAGGCGGTTAAAATATAGTATTGCAAAAGATTTCCCCGAGTTGCCCGGCGTCATTTCCGGTCTTTTTGAGGCAGAGTGAATCATGCTGTTAAAAACGCCCGTTGAAGTCTATTGGATTCTCACCGACCGGTGCAATCTCAAATGCAATTTCTGCCTCAGCGAGTCCGACTCGGCACCCCGGAAGCACGAACTCACAGCGGCGCAACGGGAGCGGGTGCTTCACGATCTGATACAGGCCAAAGTGCTCAAAGTCTACCTCTCGGGAGGCGAACCGCTGCTGATTCCCGAAACAGTCGATTACGTCCGACGACTGCGCGCCCATAACGTTTTCACCGTGCTCACCACCAACGGGGTGCTGCTGGACGGGCAATCGATCCGGCGCCTGGGCGATTGCGGGCTCAATCGTATCCAGTTGAGCATCCACGGTTCCACACCCGCAATGAATGACGGGATTATGGGCGGCCCTGCGTTTGAGGCAATCATGAGGAATCTGGAGGCAATCAGCGAGAGCGGCCTGGACCTTCATATCAAGATCACAGCGACACGGGAAAATATCCAGGATCTCCCGAGACTCGTGGAGGGACTGGGCGCCTTTGGCGCCTCCCTGATCAATATCTGGGAAATCACCCCCATGGGCCGGGGATTTCATAACCGTGACGCTCTGCAACCAACCAGAGGTGTGCTGGAAGCACTCCGCAACCGTGTGGCCGACTTCAATGCCCGAGGGATGCAAGTCTCCTTTATGAGCCAGACGCTCCAGGCTGCGGAGCACGGACGGCCGAGCACCTGTACCGTGGGCAACCCGAATGCCGCCACCTGCCTGATCATGGCCGACGGCAACATGACCCCCTGCACACCGGCCCACATCTGGGGTCTGTCGAACAATGTCCTGGAGCACGGCGTCCAGGGAGCATGGCACCGGCTCCCCAGCTACGCCCGGTTCATTCGGCCGGAAAAACTCCGGGGCGGCTGCCGTTCCTGCGAAGTTCTGGAAGAATGCCGAGGCGGATGCCGCGCCGAGGCTTATCTTTTCACCAACGATGTCTGGGGAGAGGACAGCCCCTGCATCAGACTCGCCTGAGAGCGAAAGGAGCTATACGCCATGACCAAACAGCCAAAGAAGCAATGGATCAAGCCGGAGTTGACATCCATCACCATCCATGGTATCGGGGGAGACCTGCCTTTCTGTACCACCGGTCTCACTCGGGGCGTCGCCTGCGGCGACAATAACGTGCCCACATCGGCCGTTGCCTGCCACCCGAACAAAAAGAACACGGTCTTCAGCTGATCGTACCGAGCAGAAAGCAAAGGAGCACAAGATGGGTCAAGAAGATAAACGGACCGCCGTCATCCCTCCGAATATCCTGTGGCGGAAAGAGGATGAGAATACGGTCTTATTTAATGAAGACGATGGGGAACCCTATGTCCTGAATGAAACGGGCAGCCGGATCTGGGAGCTGTGTAACGAGGAAGTGCCCGTCCATGAGATCCTGGCGCTCCTGCCCCAGGAGTTCGACGGCGAAGCTGCTGTGATCCAGCAAGAAGCAAGGAATTTGATCAACGAACTCGTTGAAAAAAAACTGCTCATGCTGAGCCCTTAGCGGCGCCTGCGTCCATAGGCCGGCTCACGCATCCCGCCTCTCCACCGGGCGGCCTTCTCCTCGTTCCCGTCTCCGCAGGCAGTTTCGGTAGATTTCTTCGATTGCCTGCACCTGACCCGGTAACCCAAAACCCGCTTCGATTATTTCCCGACACTTAAACCGCAGGATTTTGCTGTTCTTTCGGATACCTTCAATCCTGTCGTAAATCAACGCCAGGTCGTCGCGGTCGAGCAAGTAACCGTTCTCTCCATCCACGACCACTTCTCCGACGCCGCCAACGGCATTGCCCAGGTAAGGCACCCCCACCGCCTGGGATTCCAAAAGAACCAAGGGCAGCCCTTCATGGGTCGAATAGAGGAAGAGCGCATCGAGCATGCCATAGTATTTGAGAAGGTCCGTGTCAAAAGGAAAGCAGCGGATCCGCTCTTCCAGGCCCATCTCTCTGATCTTCCGGCTCACCGTTTCCCCGTATTCTCCTTCTCCCACGATGATGCCGTAGACGCTTTCGCTGCCGGCAATGATGTCGAGAAAGAGATCAAACCCTTTTCGCTGCACAATTCGGCCGATCATGCCGAGCACAAAAGACCCGGCCGGAAGATCAAGGGCGCTTTTGTCGGGAACGTCGTGAAAAGCCCACCTGGAAATATCCGTTGCATTTCGAACGGTCTCGACGGGGGCAAAGTTCCTGGCATGGAGGGACGTCTCGACTTCCTGGGAGACAGCGATAAAGGTGTCCACCATACGGCCGAGCGCGACTTTCTTGATCCTCTGCAGCGGCGACAACGGAGGAACCAGGTTGTGCACATGAGCAACGAGACCGCCGGCACCACTGAGCCTGCCCAGTATGGCTTCCGTACTCACTGAATAGAGACCATGGCAGTGGATGAGCACGGGGGATCTTTTCCCGGTCATCTCTTTCACCAGGGCCCTGAATTGTGCCGCCCGATTCCCCTCAGCCGTCAGCACATGGACCGGAACCCCCTGGGATGACAGGTAATCCGCCGTAATACCCCCTTCCCGGGTACACACCACATGATGGCGATACCGGCTGCCGTCGGAGGCAAGGACCAGATCACGAATCACGTTTTCCAGCCCCCCTTTGCCCAGGGTCTCGCACAGCTGGATGATCTCTACTTTCCCCACACCCGCCTCCCCAGTATGGCCGATAACGCCGGATTCCCCTGGAAGCATCCTCCCAAACGGTCTCGATCAATCTTGGTGAGTCCCCGATGATATTGTTTAGGAGCTTTTATGAAGGAGACCAGGGCCGACAGGTAGGGACCGATGCGCCTGTCCCGTAAGGCCTTTTTCCCATTGATCGTCAGAAAGCCGCAGATCAGATTCCACCGTTCCAGGAGCGGATAATACATGGCAAAGAAGAGCAGCGCGTTCCTGATATAGTGGAAGAACGCGGTAGCGCCGATCCGGGCCGCGGGACTGGTCTTGTGAATCAGGGTGATATGGGGGCAGTAAAGAATGTCCTCGTTGTCCATCAGGATTCGGGCGGCAAACTCGGTTTCGTTGATGTACACGAAGAATTGATCATGGTAGCCGCCCATCCTGCGATAGTAGTCGGTTCGGAAGACAACACCCCCGCCGATAAAATTGTGCCATGGTACCGGTCTGTCGGCATCCTGGGGAAGATAGTCTTTCTGGCGCACGCCGTTCTTGTCCAGCACATTGAGGGCAAAAACGTTGATGCCGCTGTATTCGGCCGCCGTCTCCCTGATCTTGCCGACAAAATCGGGTGGAAGGACGACATCGTTGTCCAGCAACACCGCATAACGCCCCGTTGCTGCCGCAACACCTGTATTGAATGCTTTCACCCCGCAGTTCTCATCCAGAGGTATGAGCCGGACATGGGGAGCCTGGGATCTGATGTACGCCGGCGATCCGTCGGATGAGCCGTTATCAACAACAATGATCTCAAAGTCGGGATCACTTTGGCCCCGGAGCGAATCAATGAGGTGGGCCAGATCGCTTTTCCGGTTCCAGTTCACCGTGACGATGGAAATGGTTATTTTCAATTCCTGATCCGTTGCCATGATTCAAGTGTCCTTGGCTTTAATGCCGCAAAGTTATCGGCTGTGTACGAGTCTGCCGACCTGGTCTATGGCGTCATAATGGAGAACCCTGGAAAACACGATAGAAACACCGAAATAGACAGCGCCGCCCAGCAGGCCCATGCCAACCAGGTTCAAGAGGTTCGTCTCGGGCAGCAGCTTCTGACAGGAAACGACGCAGATGCCCATGACCGCCGCCGCGGCAAAGGGAAAAATAAAAAGCTTGATAAATTCGGGATAACCGACCTTCAGTTGCCGGATCACCATGACCGATGCAACCAGCTGTGTCAGGGTCATAGCCGAAAGCACGGAGAAAGCCGCCCCCACGATACCCATGTGGCGGGTCAGGGGATAAATGAGGCACCCCAGGACCAAGAGATGCAAGAAGGACAATTTCGTGTGGATCCCCGGTTTCCCCACACCGTAGAACAAAGGCCGAATTGTGGCGCCAAAAGAACCGACCAGTCCCACAGCACACAGAATTTTCATGGCCGGTACCATGGACCGCCACTGTTCCCCAAGAATGAGGATGGTAAAATCCTCGGCCAGAAGAAACAGCAGGAGAGCCAGGGGGAACGTGGTGAACATGATCACTTTGAGAACCTGGAGATAGGCGTGGCGAAGCTGGACCGGTTCATGCTGCAATTTGGAGAAAGCCGGGAAAGTCACGTAGGAGATGACGTTGGTAATTTCCGTCGTCGGGATGTTTGAAATTTTGTAGGCCATGAGATAGATGCCGAGAACCCCGGCCCCCAGGACCTTGCCCACAAGCAGGTCGTCACCCTGGGTCAAGAGAAAATAGAGTACACCAGAGCCCAGCGCCCATTTTCCGAAGGTAAAAAGATCCCGGGCTTTGTCCCAATCCATTCTGAGGCTGGGCCTATAATCGTGCATGACAAAGGACCAGGCCGTTGTGAGCGTATGCCTGACCAAAAGAGCGATCACGAGAGCCCATACGTTCTTAAAAGTGAACAAGAGCACCATACTCACCATCAGGTCGATGCAGGAAGGGACAAACTGGAATACAAACTGCCTGCCGAAGTCCAGTTCCTTTGCGAAATAGATGACACCGATATTCCGAAAGCCTATGACCAACTGGGAAACCGCGATAACCCTTACCAGCTGAGAAACATGGGGTGTCTTGAAAAAGGAGGCGACCACCGGTGACAAGCAAAAGAGGAGAAGAAAGAGTGCGACGCCCCGGACAACCTGTATGGTCCATGCCGTATCCAGGTAGCCTTTCACATCCTCTTTTTTCTGGATCAGTGCGCCTTCAAACCCCGATTGGGTGAACGTCTCGCATATGGTGACGGCCAACAGGGCGATACCAAAGAGACCGAACTCTTCCGGAGAGAGCAAACGGGCCGTCACAACAATTTTGACAATGCCAAAGGCCCGATCCACAATGCGCAGTAGAAAAACCCAGAAACCTCCGGCTCTCACTTTGTGGAAAAGACTCGGCGATCGTCCTTCACGACGATCATGGATCTCGGTTTTCATGTGATTCGTCTCAATACACTGTTGCCCGGCTTCCCTTTACCACTCGAGGAAAACTGAACCCCATAACCCACCGTCGTCGGATCATACTTTTTGTCCGACAGTCTCTTCTTCCCCTAACCGTTTCACATGCAAACATCCCTGAACAGCCTCAAAAACAAGTTGCGGCCGAATCTCGCGCATACAGGCATGGGTTTGTGTATGGCAGAACCCCTGGTTGCAGCCAATGCAGGGCAGTTCACTCTGACGGAAGACAACATGTTCCTCACCCGCCGGCCACCACGGCACAGCCCGTGTGGGCCCCATGAAGGAGATTGTTCTCGTTCCGACGGCACAGGCCAGGTGGAGGGGACCCGAATTGTTGCAGACGAAAAGATCAAATGTTGAAAAGAGCGCCGCCAGCGCCCTCAGAGAGAGTGTGTGAGGGGCAACATGGGGGATTCCGGTCATTCGATCCCCCATCTCTTCAATCAGCGGCTGATCCTGACTGCCTCCACACAGGACCACCTCGACCCGCCCCGTGGCAATCAGGCGGTCCGCAAGGTCGGCATAATAGTCCACCGGCCATCGCTGGGTCGGATGATGACCTCCAGGATGGAGCCCGACAAGAGGCCGGTTTCCCGCCGACCGCACCCATGGCAGACGTTCATAGATACCATGGACGTCTTCACGCTTTACGGGCAGCCGGACTGACTTGACGGGCGAAGCGATCGGCAGGGGATAGAGGGTGTTCACCATAAGATCGACCATGTGCGTCTCGAACTCGGGAAAATCGAGAGGCCGGTCATAAAAGACGCCTCGACCAAACTGGCTGTAACCAATGGAATATGCCGCCTGTGAAAGAAAGGCAAGTAAGGAAAATTCAAGGGCACCGTCTGTATTCAAATCAATGAGCAGGTCAAACCGGCGCCTTCTCAACTCTCGGGATACCGCGAAAAGCGCGACAGTCGCCTCCAACTTTGAGCCTCCTCCATACTCAATAACCTCCTGGACCTCGGGAAGCATGTCAAAGACGTCACGCACATAGGGGGGGCTCAGGACATGGATCTGGGCTTCCGGGATGTGTGCACGGAGGGTCTGCAAAACAGGAATTGCGAAGACGGCGTCCCCCAGACGCCGTTGCGAAATGACGGCTATTTTTTTCGGCTTGGCCTTAAGCTGGAGGTTTTTAGAGAAGACCGGCAACCGGCCCAAGACCTGCAGGCCGATTTCCCGCATGGAGAAATAGCACTTTTTCAGCGTTGATCTCATGGGCAATGGCTTTCCCATAAAATGGGTCACCCTGTTTCAGGGAGTCCCGGGTTCTACCGTTTCCGCGGTCTTCTTTCGGGCAAAGACCTTTATCCCGTCGGAGTAGTTCTTGCCGGTGATGCCGCAAATGGCGGCCGATACAGCATCCATGAGCCTGCGGCCCAACACCACCGCCGACAGATCGGGCTTCACCGCAATGATTTCAAATCCCGCTTTCTGCAGCATCCCGGTAAGTGTCGTTTCTGAAAAATGATAAAGATGGAGTTCCTTGGCCTCAGTCGAAAACAGAGCAAGGCTCTTTCCCTTGACGAGACGGTAGAAAAACCGAAGGACAGCATTGTGCAGATTGGGCACGGCCACGACCAGCAGACCGTTTTCTTTCAAGATACGGAACGCTTCGTCCAGGCTTCCCCGGGGGTCGGTCATGTGTTCCAGACTGTGCCACATGGTGACGATGTCGAAATGGTCCCGAGGAAAGCGGGCTTCTTCGAGTTCACCCCGGAACACATGGACATTTGCCTCGTCACTCCCGACGGACGCAATATATTCTGATACCTCAGTCCCCTGAACCTCGTAGCCTTCCGCCCGGGCCGCTTGTAGAAAAGTTGTCAGACCGCAGCCCACGTCCAGCAACCGGCCGCCTTTTCCATAAGTGGCGAGCTCCCGCAACCGTTTCTTCCACATTCTGTCACGGCCAGGGGCCTGCTTGTGGACCCAGTCGGCGTAATAAGCTTCATCGTAGTGATCAGCGAGAAAGTGGCCCGAGGGCATAGGGTCCGTGTAGGCAAGCCCACAGCATTTGCACTGGACGACGCAAAAGGGGTCTTCGGCATTCTGAATGATGCGTGTTTCCTCAAGGCCGCAGAGATTACAGGGCAGAGAGTTCGTAGATAATTTCGGTCTGTCTCGCCGTTTTTCGTATGTCATAATACCGGGCAACGCGTTTTCTCCCCTTCCTCACCATCTCTTTCACCAATACCGGGTCCTCAACAAGAGAACGGATTGCAGCTGCCAATCCCTGCACGTCCCCTTTCTCCACCAGAATGCCGCTGTCACCGTGGCCGAGAACCTCGGGGATAGCGTCCACAGCGAAAGCCACAATCGGCTTTTCGCAGGCCATTCCTTCAATTAATACACGGCCGAACCCTTCCGTTTCCGAGGGGACCACCAGGATGTCCAGCGCCGAGATGGCTTCCCGAACGTCGTCCTGCTGACCGGCGAAGGTCATCCGGGACGCCAGTCCCAGGTCTTTTCCCATCAATTCGAGTTCACGCTGATGCGCCGTTGGTGCGCCCACAAACAGCAGGTGGGCATCGGGATGCAGGTCACTTAAACCCTTGAAAGCTTTGAGCAGGTAGCCGGGACCTTTCAACGGCTGCAATTGTCCCACCTGCCCGATCACAACCTTGTCCTCCAGGCCGAATCGCTTGCGAAAGGATGTTGCATCCACAGGATAAAAGGACTCGAGATCGATCCCGTTGTAGATCACGCAGACCTTTTGCCTGCTTCCCCTGTACGGAAACCGCCGGGCCACGGCGTTTGATATGGCAATAAGCTTGTCGGCCAGACAGTACAGCGCCAGGTCATAGAGAGGATCGGGCGCGGCAATCCGGACATTCCAGACCAATGGCACGCCCAGCAACCGGGTCGCCAGACCGGCGTAGAGTGTCGTCCGGGATGCATTGGTATGAACCAGGTGAACCTGGCGCTGCCGTATCAGCCGGCGCAAGGCCAAAACGGTTCTGCCGGCCTTTAAGATCTGCCCTGGGCGCCACGGCCCCATCTCAAGGAAAACAACCGGCACATCCATGGCTTCCAACCTGGAGGCCAACGGTCCGGGGCCCGGTAAGACGACCAGCGGATCATAAAGATCCCGGTTCAGAAACTTCAGCAAATGGAGCAGGCTTTGTTGTCCGCCGCCGACCATGTCAGCGGTATGCTCAACAAACATGATGCGCCGCCGTCCCGCCAAACCCGGACCGAAACGAACAAGCTCAGTCATGGCCAAAGGGCCTCTGCTTATGATGCGGGATAAGAATCAATTTCTCCACGCCCTGCGGCTGATGCCGTCACTGACCGCCAAACTGTTGGCTGCTCCGGGGCAACACGGGGAAGCATGATGACCAGCCCGGTCAGAAACCAGAAGGGTTCCATAATCCGGACGATAATAAACGTATTTGACCCCACTGCATGCATGTATATGCCGGCACACCCCGCCAGCAGCCCCAGTGCGACTCCGCGATAATAGGGGGAGACGGCATGCTGATAGACCGACAGGACTTCCCTGAATATGACGAACATGAGATACACAAGGGCCCCGAGACCGATCAGCCCAACCTCCACGAGAGTTCTGAAATACTGGCCGTCGATGAATCCGTAACCGGTCACCCCGTAGCCCAGCAGTGGATGATTGACAAAATCCTTTAAACACCGCTGCCAACTTACAATGCGGTCCGACGACGAGGGGTCCAAAGTGATACCGGCCACCTGAATCGATTTGGTGGGATGGCTCTTAAAGGTGTAGAGCACACGATCCCTGGCGCTTTGGGGTGCAAAGAGAATGGTGACGGCAACAGCCACGATGACGAAATAGATCAGAACGGTCTTTCTGTAACTGAAATAGAGCAGGGTGCCGATCATCGGGATGAGGGCCAGCCAGGACGTCCGTGATAGGGTGTAGATGAAAGGAATCGCAAAGAGCCCGGCCATGCCCAGATATAGGAGTTTCCGCTTTTCCGTCCGGGCGGTAAGAAAGAGGCCCGACACAAGGGCTATGAGCAGCAGCAGATAACCACCCAGGGTATTGGGCTCACCATACTGCCCTTCAAAGGGCGCCGAGACCCGAACCCCGGCGGGGATCTGAATCATCCCATAAATGGATATCAATATGCCGGTAAGCAGGATAGCCCAGATAAACCGCCGGACCTGGGTTTCAGATTGGAGATGATTCACGATCAGGAAATAGACCACATAATATTCCAGGTACTTGAGCACGTAGAAAAAGCCGGTACTCGGCCTGACCCGACCGCCCCAGACCCCCAGGGTCGTTGAAAAAACGCAAACGGCGGCATAAATCAGGATGGCCCGATTAATGGGCGTTTTACGAATCAGGCCCACCTCCTTGAACAAGGCCATACGGGCAAGCCAGGCGAGGCCGATAATCACGAGGAGAACGTCATCGCCCCGAAGGACCACATCCCGTCCGCTCCCCCCCGCCACCCGGAGTTCCGGGGAGAGGAGCATGGAGAAGATGAGCAGATAGAGAGCGGCTTCAAACTTGACAATGGAAATAACAACGACGGCACATCCCGCGGCAACCTTGAGAGCCGATGACGTATCCGTCTGATTGATGCCGTGTGCCGTCAGCAGGGTCGTGAGAAGGAAGAGAAAATAGAATAGGTTGACCCGTGTCCGCTCAGAGACAATCATTGTCCTCTCTCACTTTTCGAGCAAAGAGTATTCTAAGATGGGACCGGGAGAGGCATTCACTGCGGCCGACCCAATATGCCGGCCGGAAACAATCGAGTGGTCAGCGTCGCTATAAGGCATGGGTAGACAAAACCCGGTGAGATCCATCAGGAATGGATCTTCTTGAATTTCATTTTCGCGCGCTCAAGAGACTCTGCCAGCGCGGAGGACCAGTCTTTCTCTTTCTCGTCTCCAACGGTGTCCTCGCCGTAGTATTTGCTCTGGTATTGGGAAAGGGGATAATAACCGCTGATCTCTGCCGTAATATCATTCAGAACGATGCCGAGGATATTGGCCCGTACATTCTCCAGGTGCGTCTTGGCCCGCTTCAGCGCGTTCCTGGGAATTCTACCCGCCTGGTAGACCAGTACCACGCCGTCGACCTTGGGGGCCAGAATAGCCGCATCGGTCACCGGAAGGATCGGCGGACAGTCCACAAGCACGATATCGTACTCCTCACGGACCTCATCGAGGAAGTCGCTCATTCCCTTGGAACTCAGAAGTTCCGACGGATTCGGCGGAACGCCGCCGCAGGTGATGATGTGGAGATTCTCCAGTCCCGGCGTCCTCATAATGTCGTCCATACGCATCTTGCCCATCATCAGATCGGTAATATCCTTCACCACATCCTTCCAGTGAAGTTTACCAAGGATGACGTCGGTGAGGCCAACCTCTTTTTCAAGCCCCATGATCTGATAGATGGACGGTTTGCGCAGGTCGCAGTTGACCAGAAGCACCTTGCTCCCCTCCTGGGCCTTGGTGATAGAGAGGTTGGCAACGGTGGTACTCTTTCCCTCCTTAAGGGAGGAACTGGTAAAGAGAATGACCTGGCCTCTTTTTTCAAGATTGGTGAACTGTATATTGGTCCGGAGCGTGCGGTAACTCTCGGCCACCGAGGACTTGGGCTTCAGGTGGGTGATCAGATGGGCATGGCGCCCCAAGAGATCCTCCATCCTCTCGATGCCGTCGCTACTCTTCTTCAGGAGAAACTCCTTGATCTCGTTCAGGTTGATGTGGGGAATCACACCGAGCACCGGAATTTCAAGATAGCGCTCCACATCTTCGATGGTTCCAATGGACGTGTCCAGGGTCTCTCTGACCAACGCCGCCACGAGCCCCATCATCAAGCCGAGAACAAGTCCCACAACCGTGGTGCCTTACAGCTTGTCGTTGATCTTGACGCCTTCCAGCGCCGTCCTGATGATGGTCACCTCGTCGGCATGCTCCTTCTCCCGGATCTGGGCCTCCTGGTGCTTGGTCCTGAGGAGTGAGTAGAGTTCCTCATTGACGCGGACATCGCGCTGCAGCTGTGTCAGTTGGAGCTCATATTCAGGGAGGTTCTCGTTCCGGTCCAGTATTTCCGATATCTGCGCATCCAGCCCACTTTCTCTCTCCTGGTATACGGCGTTTTCGCTCTGGAGCTCTTTGAGCATCTCCCCTTTTACATCGACAATCTTCTCATCGATGGCCTTAACCTGGGGGTGTTCCGCTGTGTAGTCGATGAGAAGATTTTTGCGGCTGAGGATCAACTCCACCAGCCTGCTGTTGAGCTCGTAGAGGATGGTTTTGTCCGATTCAATGTAAGGCCGCGCAGCAAGGGCCTGATCGAGCCCGGCAATGGTGTTCTGCCGGAGCCGGTCGATCATCATGGCCGTTTCCCGACTCCGCCTCTTGACCTTTTCATACTCGGTTTGCAGCCCCTGGAGTCTGTTCAAGGTCAGCGACATCTCCGCGTCCAGGGTAATGAAATTTTTGGCTTCCTTGAAGGCCCGCAGCCTCCCTTCAGAAACCTCGAGCTTCTCCTGGGTGTCGATGAGCTGCTGTTCGATAAACTCCCGGGTCCGCCTGGCTTCATTGGTTCTGGAGAAAACGTGATAGCTTCTGTATTCTGCCGCCACTGCATTCGCGATCCCCTTGCTCTCTTGAGGATCACTGGAGGTCACAAAGATATTGATGATGTTGGTCGATCCTTCCTGTTCCGTGCGGATTTTGCCCTGGATATCCTGCACAACGGCCGAATAGGTCTCCGACTCCCGTATGTCATCGAAAGAAAGCTCCGGGGGAACCAGCCCCAGTGTTTGGGCCGCCTTTGCCAGCACCGGTGTACTCCGGATCACTTCCGACTCGCTGGCGATGTTGTCCCAGGCATTCCAGCTGAAAACCTCGAGAAAAAGACCGGACATGGTCTTGCTCTGCTCCACCTTCACCGCGGCTGCCGATTCGTAGCTTGACTGTTTCAAGAAAGCCGAGACGAAGCTGAGGAGGCCAACAAAAAGGGCGGTGAAAATGATCAAGCGGCGCCGCTTGACCAGGATCACATAGTAGTCCCGAAGGTCAAGTTCGTACTGATTGGTGTCGGTTGTTTTCATGGGTGTCCTTTGATCAGCTTCTCCAGAAGCGGGGCTCATCCCGATTCTCTAGGGAACGGTCGGCTCGAAGAACCGGAGGTTCTCCTCATTCAAATCAATGGTCGTGCGCAGGGCTTCAAACTGGAGCGGGAAAAGAACAAAGTCGAGAGCCGGCTGCAGGTTCTTGAGAAAATGGGAAAGACTGGCAATCCGGGTCTTGGGCACGTAAACAATGTCATTGTTCTGAAGAGCCAGGTTTGCCGAGAGGTTGCCCGCCTGGAAAAACTTTTTCAGATCGACGGAGATCACCTCCGGCTTGGACAAGTCTCCCCGAATCAGCTTGGTACTGGCAAGAACGGCGTCCGCCGTGTAACTCCCCGCTTTACCCACGGCCTCCAGTACGGTCATCCCGTCTTTTAAGTCGTAGATCCCGGGCTTCTCGACTTCTCCAAACACGTAGATCTTGCTGACCCCTTCAGATGTTTCGGGGACGAAGATGGAATCTCCGGGAAAAACCGGAATGTCCTGTGACAGGTCCGACTGGAAAATGGCTTTGTAGACGTTCACATAAAGGGTCGTCCCGTTCTTCCGGGTCACGGCGACCTTTTTCAAGTTGGCCGTAGAGCTGGGACCACCGGCGACGGTAAGCAGTTCTACCAGGCGTGTCGGTTTTGAAAGGACGTAAAGACCGGGACCGGTCGGTTGGCGAATCAGGGAATTGATGGCCCCCATCACGAGAACCTGCTGGCTGTGGTGTTCCTTGATCATGATGTCGACCCGGGGATTCTTGAAATACCGGGTCAACTGTTCGGTAAGGAGATGGTCCAACTCGGTCAGGGTGAGTCCGCTGACCTTCAGATCCTCGACCATGGAAAAAGAGAGGGTGCCGTCGGGCCGGACAAGCACCTCGAACTCGTCGGCACTGAACTGCTTCCAGAAGACAACTTTCAACAGGTCGCCGGGACCAATGCGGTATTCGTTGGACAGGGTTTGCTGGGCCATAAACTCAGTCTGCCGCTCCCGTTCAGAGGCATCGGGTTCGAGACGATCGTCCACGCCCCGCTCATGGGTGACTATCACGTCCACCCGGCGGCCCGTCACTCCGGCGTCGGCCATGGACGCCTCCGGCGGTCTGCTGTCGGCAAATCCGGTCACCGTCAGCCGCTCCCCGGGCATGGAAAAACGCTCTTTCAGGGCCTGCGCAACTTTCCCGGCCCGGGACTCGGAGAGAGTCATCAGCGTCATGTCCCCTGCGGGCTTTTCCGTGCTTTCCGCGTGACCCTCGACACGGATGTTCTCAACCTTGGATGAGTCGAGCCGGGCTGCGATCCCGGCGATCACATTTTCCCCTGACGGGGCCAGGGCGGTGCCATCAGCCTCAAAAGGGATACCGAAGCGGGTCACCGCACGAAAAGGCACCGCCTGCGGGTCATCAGATTTTTTGGAGGGTTTCACCGTCGGCGCCGCCTGGAGGACCTCGCCCTCGCGTCCCGCGAGCCAAACCTGGATCCCTTCGCTGTAGCTTGCAGCGATAAGGTCCTCCCGCCCATCGCCGTTGACATCGGAACCTGCGGCACCGTAGAAAGCGCCGGAACCGGGAATCCCCTCTTCCATGACAGACCAATTTCCCAGACCATGGGCGAGCCAGACTTTCACCCCATTGGAGTTCACCGACGTAGCCACCAGGTCAGCGCGGCCGTCATCATTGAAATCGGTGGCCATGATGTCCCAGTAGAATCCGGTGGTTACGGGAAAGGTCGCGGCCTCCCAGCCCCCCATGCCATCGCCGTACCAGATGCGGATTCCCTCGTAGTAAGTCGTCGCAGCAATATCGATCCATCCGTCGCCGTTCAGATCGGCGGCTTCGATACCCCAGAAGTCCCCCGAGGGTGCCGGGGTGGGAAACGAAGACCACGCCCCGTCCCCGCTGCCGAGAAAAAGATGAATCCCTCCGGGATAGCCCCAGGCCGCGGAGACGATATCGAGATGGCCGTCACCATTCAGGTCGGCGGCGTCTACGTCGCGGTAAATGTTTGAGGCGTCGGGGCCCACCTCGTCCGGCCAATTGCCCCGGCCGTCTCCCAGCCAGACTTGAACCCCGCCGACGAGTTCACCGGAGCTGTTGGCGGCAACGATGTCCAGATGGCCGTCATTGTTGATATCCAGGCATTTTAGACTATCGTAGCTGCCAGCCTCGGCAGGGGACCTCCCGGCAATCCATTCTCCGGCCTCACTCTGATGAAAGACCGCGACCCCCTTCAGGTCTCGTTGTCCCCCGAACATGAGGTCTTCTCTGCCGTCACTGTTGACATCGCCCACCGCGATGGCCCGGACATCGCCGACGAGCGGCGGTTTGGGAGCCAGTCTCCATTTTCCTCCGCCGTCTCCGGTCCACACCGTGACACCACCAGGGAGAGAAGACCCGGCCACGATATCCGAAAAGCCGTCACCGTTCAGGTCGGCGGCAATGACACTCCGATAATGGCCCGAGTGGGTCGGTCCCGATTCAGTCGACCAGTGAAAGGGGGTTGACGGGGTAATTCGTGCTGGCGCGCAGGACGCAACGAAACAGATCAGGAGCAGGACCCGGATTATCCGACTCATCATAAAGGTATCTCCATCCCAATTTTCTGGGGATAAGCAGTGATAAAAGACTGTATTTATTAAAATGTTATCACAGGGCCACTACCTGTCAAGAAAATTATAACGGATTTCTGTCGTACTGGGTAATCAGACTGAATGCCAACCGAAAACAGCCCATGATGCCACTCAGCGTTTACTGGTGTGGAACTCAGAACAATCCGCCCGCCGGATTCGAATCACCTGTGGAGCCGGAACCGCCGTGAAGGAAGCCTGCGACCTCCGGGACCGCTCTATTTTCTTGACATATAAGGTATTTTTCCATAAAAATAGAATATGGCTGCCCTGTTTCCCCCTGCGACCCGACCATGACGAATCCGAAAGCTTTTTATGTCATCATTTCGATCCTCCTGGGGCTCTTTGCCGCGGACATGACGATGAAGATCATCAACAGTCGCCTGGACATAGAACTCCCGACAGAGCAGGACCCGGTCGCCCGGGACATGTCCGATCCCGCTGAAGAAAAACCGCTCTCCGCCTATTCGGGGATCGTGGAAAGAAACCTTTTTCAGGAAAGTCCCGGGTCGGAACCTCAAGAGAACGGTTCCGCCAATTCCGGGGATCACCCGGTCACCGATCTGAAACTCGTTCTGAAAGGAATCATGATCGGCAGCCGGGGCAGCTCTTTTTCCCTTATTGAAGATAGCGCTTTGAGAAAGCAGTCACTCTACCGGGTGGATGATAAGATCAACGACGAGGCCACACTGACGGCCATCTTCAACGACCGGGTTGTTCTGATGAGAAATGGCCGGAAAGAGATACTCCTGCTCGACTTTGAAGATTTCGACAGCACTTCCGCCCCGCGGCTCCCGGCGGCCGTACCTCGAAATGGTCCCGCAGCCAACCAGGGGGAACCGGCACAGCCGAGGACCAGCATTGCGGATCTGCAGACGAGAGCCAGCACTGCGGCCCTCATGAGAGACCTGCGCGTGCTGCCCCATTTCTCGTCGGGACAGCAGGACGGGTTCACCGTGCTCTATGTCCGTCCCGACAGCCCGCTGGCACAAATCGGCCTTGAGAGGAAAGATGTGATAACCAGAATCAACGGTGTACCCGCAGGAGAACTCAGGAACCCGCTCGATATCGTCCGAAGGAACGCCGACGCCACCACCTTCGACCTGGAGGTCCAGCGCGGACACGAGGTTCTCACCATGAGTTATACCCTGCAATAAGGAAGTGACTCCCGAACCGGGCCGACCCATCGGCATTGAAGGCGCTGCTCTTATGGCAAGAAAATCCCTGGGACAACACGTTATGACGAACGTCTTCGTCATCCTTCTGTGGGCGCTGCTGGTCCCCGTCACCGGGGCTTCGGCGGAGACGCCTTTCAACGTCGATGAGGAAGAGCTGATCACCATGAATGTCAAGGATGCCGACATCCGCGTCCTGGCCAAGTTTATCAGCGAACTGACCCATAAGAATTTTGTCGTTGATGACAAAGTTCAGGGAAAAGTGACCATCATCTCTCCGGAAAAAGTCACCATATCAGAAGCCTACAATGTCTTTGAGTCGATCCTGGAAGTCAAGGGCTTCACTCTGATCCCCACGGGTAAGATCATCAAGATCGTCCCTTTGGTGGAGGCCAAGCATAAAGGGATCGAAACAATGATGGGCAAGGTGCCCGTCACGGCCAAGGGCAAAGATGAATTCGCCACCCAGATCCTTCACCTCAATTACATAAACGCCGAAGAGATCGGAGCCATCATCCGGCCCCTCTTCTCCAGAAACGGCCATCTGGTGGCCTACAGCCAGACGAACACCTTGATCATGACCGATTTGAAATCCAATCTCTACCGGGTTTCCAGAGTGATCAGCGCCCTTGATGTCAAGGGATACCAGGCCGACCTCTATCTCATCCCCCTGCGAAACGCCTCGGCGAAATCGGTCGCCAACCACCTGGAACAGATCCTGGGGCGAAAGTCGTCTCCCGCAGCAGGCCCGGCGCCCTCCATCGGTCCCGTCTCCCGGGAAATCGCACCCGCCGTCGTGGGACAGAATCCAGTGCCGACACTTGCTGCTTCGTCCGTCCCCACCGGGACCACCGTATCCTCAGGGGTGAGAATCATCCCCGACGAACGAACCAACTCACTGATTATTCTGGCAACCCCGGCAGAGTACCGGACCATTTCGGGGCTTGTCCGCAAACTCGACGTGGAAACACCGGAAGGCACCGGCAAAATCAATCTATACTATCTCCAGAACGCCGTGGCCGAAGAACTCGTCTCGGTGGTGTCGGAATTCATCACCGGAGTTAAAGCCGCTCAGGGAACCGATGGGGCGGGTGCGATGCTTCCCAACGAAACGGAGATCAAAATCGTCGCAGACAAGGGGACAAACGCCCTGATTGTAAATGCCGATCTCGACGATTATGAGCAGATCCGGGAACTTCTGGACAAGCTCGACATCCCCCGTTCTCAGGTTCTCATAGAAGCCCTCTTCATGGAAGTCCGGGGGAGCGATTCCATTAACCTCGGTGTGGAATGGCAGGCCTTCGGCGCCGATGTGGGAACCGACGGTTCTATCGACAAACTCGGTTTTGGGGGATCGCTCACCAATAGCGGACGTTTATCGGATGTAACGGGGGCCATCAACGACGAAAACGCTGAGCAACTGGCGCGCAGTCTGGGCAACGGCTTTAATCTGGGGGTCTTCGGGAACTTCATTGAGATTGACGGCCTCCAGTTGCCATCGATCTCGGCACTTGTCACAGCGGTGTCCACCCGGGCAGACACCAACATTCTGGCCACACCACAGATTCTCACCATTGACAACCAGGAGGCGGAGATCAAAATCGGCGAGAACCGGCCTTTCGTGACCCAGGCCCGCACGGGCGAGCAAGGGGTGAACGATGTTTTTCAGTCCTTTGATTTTCGGGATGTGGGGCTCACCCTGAAGGTGACACCCCATATCAGTCACAATCGGTTTGTCCGGCTCGAACTCTTCCAGGAGATCTCACGGGTCAATGAGGAAGCGACCACTGGCCCAGGCGGCACGGGAGCAACCGCCCCGGTCACCACGAAGCGATCGGCACAAACGTCCGTGGTGGTTCAGGACGGCCATACCATCGTGATCGGCGGCCTCATCGAAGACAACGGTTCTAGCACCGAAACTCAGGTTCCCTGCCTCGGGGATCTGCCGTTTCTGGGCACCCTTTTCAGGTCCACGGGGAACTCCATGGGCAAGACCAACCTCATGATTTTTCTGACACCCCATATCATCACCAATCCCATGGAAGCCGCAACTATTTCCGAAGACAAACACAAGGAATTCGAAGCGTTTGAACGCTATGAATCGAAGGAACCGGAGCCGACGTTCTACGGCCCCCAGCAGGAAGAAAACTCGTCCCCGGCCGATGATTCAAACCTGACGGGTACTGGCACAGAAGAGAATACCCTCGACAGGAATCAAGAGTATCCAGAGGGAACGGAATCGCCAGCAACGGACGAAACGACCGGCGATCTAGCCGGAAGGCCTGTGGCAGCGGTCGCGAAAGAGGAAAAGAAAGAGACAGGCGGGCCGGAGGCGATCGAACCTCTTCCCGAATCCCCGGTGGGGATGTCGGCCCACCTGGAAAGACAGCCGGACCCGCTTGTTCCGACGGCCATGCCCCGATCACCGGAGATCGTGGAGACCTTCATCCCGCCTGCTGACGAGGAACAGGTAGTCGACACCCCTGAGCCAACGATTACTGCCTTGACAGACGAGACTTCCATGCATACTGGGCGCTACCGAGTTCGGACGGCCGTCTTCTTCAATACCCGGGCACTGGAACGAGAAAAAGAGCGACTTCTTGAACTGGGATACGCTCCCTACATCACAACCCGCACCATCATGAGAAACCGGGAGACCGTTCGGATTGGACCGCTGCCGGGCCTCTCGGATTACATGCTCGTGTTGAGGGACGCAGAGAAGAAGAACCTTTCCGTGGTGAAAATCGAGGATGGGAGTGAACTCTTCGCCCATGTCACGTCTTCCGGCCGGGATGAACAACTTGCGGCTTTTGCGGACCACTGGGAGAAGGAAGGTTTCGAAACGGCCGCAATCACCAAGGGCATTCCAAGAGAGATCCACTGGCTCATGGCCGGGGCTTATGACACATGGGAAGATGCCGAGTTGACCCGGAAATCCCTTCTGGCCGACGGGATAGAAGCCATGATCATAGAAAGCCCCCGACAGTGAATAACCGCCCCGGGGACCATGATAAAAACCGGGCAGCATGTGGCCCCCCGGGCAATCAGACACGGCAGGGTATCCAGAGTCAACGGACCGGATGAGAAAGCTAAGGGGTATCAGAAAAGAACAACACCCCCCTATGCCTTGACGCGGATTTTTCTATACTAAACAGGAGTTTACGCCATAGCCGGCCGGGACCCATTGCCCTTATTGTCTTGACACCAAAGGAAATTTTGACTAAATTAGGGCGGTTTACACCTTTGTATTGAGGCTTTAGCCCATCATGAAAAACAAAAAGATATTTTACCTGGTCCTGACCACTCTGATCATCCTATTTGCCGTCGACATTGCCATGAAACTCGTCAACAGCAGGCTGGACGTGGATCTTCCCAAGGGGGACAGCGGCACAGCCGTATCTCCGGAAACCAAGGAGAACAAGCCCTATTCGGCCTATTCCAAAATAGCGGAGCGCAATCTGTTCCAGAACGCCTCATCATCATCGCCGGAAGAACCATCGGAAGAGACCGAAACAGTCCCGGTGACAGACTTGAAACTGGTGCTCAAGGGAACGGTGGTCGGCAGCGAGGGGCGCTCTTTCGCCGTCATTGAAGACGAAAAACTGAGGACCCAGAATCTCTTCCATGTGGATGACACCATCAGCTCCGGCGTTACCCTCGGTTCGATTCATCCCGACCGGGTGGTCATCAACCGGAACGGCGAAAAGGAACTGCTCCTCATGTTTCAGGAAACGAAAGGCAAAGACAGAGGAACGCCTTCAAGGAGAGCGACACCGGCACGATCAGCGAGAACCATTGAGCGCTCTGAAATCCGGGAAGCCGTTGGAGACTTAAGGGCCGTCATGCGGGATGTCCGCATTATTCCTCATTTTACCGCGGGAAAACGGGACGGGTTTACGGTCACTTACGTTCGTCAGGGAAGCCGCCTTGAGGAACTGGGACTGATGAAGAACGACATCATCACCGAAATCAACGGAACGCCGGCAGAAGAGTTCCGCAATATCATCGAAATATTCAATAAGTATGCCGATGTCGATTCTCTTGATCTCGGTGTCGAGCGAGACAGCGAACAGATCACCATCAGCTACAGCATCGAGTAATTTGGTATCCCTATTCCGGCACGGGGGATAAGAACCTGCCGCGAAGAAAGCTGTTCCCGGCCGCCCTCCAATGGTAAGATAGTGGCTGAAGGAAACTCAAGAAAACCGGGCAGGCGTCGTATCGCGTCAAACCTTACTGTGGAGTTCTGAATGGAAAAGAAACGGTTCAGCCATCGCCTCTTTGCCCCGCTTCTGATCGTCTCGACTCTCCTGGCATTTGGACCGTCACCGTCTCTCTCGGCGGAAGAACTGATCACCATGAACTTTGAGGATGCCGATATCCGCATCCTGGTGAAGTTTATCAGCGAACTGACCCAGAAGAATTTCATCATCGATGACAAGATCAAGGGGAAAGTGACCATCGTCTCACCGGAGAAGGTGACTGTTGATGAGGCCTACAGCGTTTTCAAATCGATTCTGGAAGTCAAAGGGTTCACGCTGGTCCCCACGGGCAAGGTGGTCAAAATCGTCCCCAGCGGCGAGGCGAAACAGCGGGGTATCGAAACAGTCACAGGGAAAACGACGATCCCTATGGATCGAAAGGATGACTTCATTACCCGCATCACCCGGCTGGACTACGTGAACGTGGACGAACTGGCGGCCTTGATCCGTCCCCTGATCTCCAAAGAGGGGCACCTGGTGACGTACAAACAGACCAATACCATGATTGTCACCGATCTGAAGTCAAACCTTCACCGGATCCTGCAGATCATCAATGAGCTGGACGTGAAAGGCTATCACGCCGAACTCTACGTGATCCCTTTAAGATACGCCTCGGTCAACAACGTCGCCGACCATCTTAACAATATTCTTGAACAAACAACCTCCACTGCGACCCGTCCAACCCGTGCCGTGCGCCGGGCACCCCGGGGACAGACCCCGGCAGCGCCTTCCGTTTCCGGCGTGTCGTCAGCGGCGAAAATTATTCCCGACGAACGAACCAACTCTCTCATCGTACTGGCCACAAAGAGTGAATATGACACCATCACCACTCTCGTGGAAAAACTGGACGTGGAGGCGCCGGAGGGGACCGGGCGTATCAATATTTACTATCTACAGAACGCGGTCGCAGAAGAAATCGTCGCCGTGGTGAACGAATTCATCACAGGGATCAAGGCGGACCAGCAGGCCGGGCCCCAGGGCGCGGTCAGGCTCCCCACGGAAACAGATATCAAGATTGTGGCCGACAAGGCGACCAATTCCCTCATCATCAACGCCGATCCCGAGGATTATGAGCAGATCCGGCTGGTGCTCGAAAAGCTCGACATCCCCCGATCCCAGGTGCTCATCGAAGCCCTCTTCATGGAAGTCCGGGGCACCGATTCCATGAACGTCGGCGTGGAGTGGCAGGCTTTCGGCGGTGAGATCGGAACGGACAACTCCATCGACAGGCTGGGATTCGGCGGGTCTCTCACCAATCAGGGAGCGCTGACCAGCGTGATCGGGGCCATCAACGATGAGAACCCGGCCCAACTCGCTCGAAGCCTGGGCAACGGATTCAACCTTGGCATCTTCGGCAATTTCATCGAGGTCAACGGCATCCAGTTTCCGTCTATCTCCGCTCTGGTGACCGCCGTGGCTACCCGGGGCGATACCAATATCCTTGCCACCCCGCAGATTCTCACCATGGACAATGAAGAGGCGGAGATCAAGGTCGGTGAAAACCGTCCCTTCACGACACAGGCCCGGACCGGCGAGCAAGGGATAAACGACGTCTTTCAGTCTTTTGATTTCCGGGATGTGGGACTCACCCTTAGAGTGACCCCCCATATCAGCCAGAACCGAACGGTCCGTCTTGAGCTGTTTCAAGAGATCTCCAGAGTCAATGAAGAGGCCACGACGGGACCGGGTGGAACCGGTGCCACCGCACCAGTCACAACAAAGCGCTCAGCGGACACGACGGTGGTCGTCAAGGATGGCCATACCATCGTCATCGGCGGCCTTATCGAGGATGACCTTCAGGATTCGGATGTCAAGGTCCCTTGCCTCGGGGATCTGCCCCTACTCGGTTATCTCTTCAGAACCAGTGGCAATTCGACAGGCAAGACGAACCTGATGATATTCCTGACACCCCGGATCGTCACCAACGCTGCCGAGGCGGCCGATCTTTCGGAAATCAAGTATAAGACTTTTGAGGATTTCAAGAAATACGAAAGTCGGCCCCCGGATCTCGATTTCTATGGTCCCTCACTGCGGCTCGATGACGGCGGGAGCGGCACCAAACCCGGTGATACCCGGCCCTAGGACGAAACAGGGGAGACCCGTTACTGCTGCGGACAACGGAACCGCATCTCACCCGGGCAGCCCGTTTGAAGGAATAGCAACCATGACGCCTGACAAAATGGATATCGGTCTCCCTCTTCTGGAGGAGATCCCGAAACCCCAATTGACCGAGGAGACTCTGGAGCGGATACCCCGGAGTTATCTCAAGCGGTTTGGTCTCTTCCCCTTCTTCGAAGACGACCTGGGAATTCGCGTCGCCATCTCCGATCCGGTCAATCTCTCTGCCCTCGACGACCTGGGGAAACTTCTGGAGAAAAGCGTCGATCCCTATCTTGCCTCGGAAGAACAGATCAACCGGAGCGTCAACCTTTTCTTCGGCAGCGCCACGGACACAGCCGAGAGCGTCATTGACGATCTCTCCGGTCAGCAGTATGAAAGTATCGCCGAAGAACTGGATGAAGTCCAGGATCTCCTCGATGCCGAGACGGAAGCCCCCATCATCAAGCTGATCAACCTCATCTTCTACCAGGCGGTAGAGTCGAGAGCCAGCGATATTCATATCGAGCCCTACGAAAAGGACATGCTGGTCCGGTACCGGATCGACGGGGTCCTCTACGAACGGCTCCAACCGCCCAAGCGGTTTCAGTCGGCCCTCGTTTCCCGAATCAAGATCATGTCCAATCTCAACATCGCGGAAAAGCGGCTCCCCCAGGACGGCCGGATCAAGATCAAAATTGCCAACAAAGAGGTCGATATCCGGGTATCCATCATCCCCACCGCCTTTGGTGAGCGGGTAGTGCTCCGCCTCCTGGACAAGAATGCCACCATCTTCGATCTGGAAGACATCGGTTTGACCGACCAGAACCATAAGCTCCTGTCCAAGCTCATTCGCAAGGCCCACGGGATCGTGCTGGTCACCGGGCCCACGGGAAGCGGCAAGAGCACCACCCTTTATGCCGGCCTCAACAGGATCAATTCGCCGGACAAGAACATCCTCACCATCGAAGACCCCATTGAATACCAGATCAAAGGGATCGGACAGATTCACGTCAACCCGAAAATCGATTTAACCTTTGCCCGGGGACTTCGCTCCATCCTTCGCCAGGACCCGGACGTGATTATGATCGGAGAAATCCGGGATCTGGAAACAGCAGAAATCGCCATTCAGGCATCCCTCACGGGGCACCTGGTTTTCTCCACCCTGCACACCAATGACTCTGCCGGAGCCGTCACCCGATTGGTCGACATGGGGATCGAACCGTTCCTCGTCTGCTCGTCGGTCATCGGCATTCTTGCGCAGCGCCTGGTGCGCGTCATCTGCCCCCACTGCAAGGTGGCCTACAAACCGTCGAATGCGGAACTCGAGGAATTGGGGTTCAATCCGGCTGAGTTGCAGAATCCCCTCTTCCATCACGGCAAGGGTTGTGACCACTGCTTCCAGACAGGCTATCACGGAAGAACCGGGATTTATGAACTGCTGCTGACCACGGACAAGATAAACAAGCTCATTCTGAGCAGCGCCGACTCCAACCAGATCAAGGAGACGGCGATTCAGGAGGGGATGCGGATGCTCCGGCATGACGGCGCCCAGAAGGTACTCAAGGGGATCACCACCATTGAGGAAGTGTTGAGAGTGACCCAGCAATAACCGCCTGAGCGGTTGAACATGAAGGAAAATCAGCGTAGCCGAATCATTTACGAGCCGTTGTTACCTCGCCTCCATATGCTCGCAATGCCCGTGCCACCGGTTCTGATGGCGCCACTCAGTCAGAAAACAGACGGCGCATCACCCCGCTTTCGGGAAGATTGCGGAAGCGCCCTGGGCAGACCCGAGTGACGCGACGGAATTTTTGAAAGACGGAAGAAAGGTCGGAAATCGTTTATGCCGGTTTATGAATACAAGGCCCTGAACAAGAAGGGCAAGACCGTAGCGGGAATCGTGGACGCCGATTCCTCCCAGGAGGCACGGACCAAACTCCGGGAACAGGAGGTCTTCATCACGGACCTCTCGGAAACGACGGCGGTGCAGGAGACAAAGGGGTCGACCCAGATCACCCTTTTTTCCCGAATTAGCCCCATGGACGTCTCCGTTATGATTCGTCTGCTCTCCACGCTGCTCAACGCCGGGATCCCCCTCCTGGAGGCGCTCTCGGCCATCATCGATGAGCACGATCATAAGGGGCTGAAAAAAATCCTGTCCCAAGTCCGGGAATCGGTGAGAGAAGGGCGGAGTTTTGCCGACGCCCTGGCCCCCCACTCCCGGACCTTTACCCCCCTCATGATCAACATGATCCGTTCGGGAGAAAGCAGCGGGTCTCTGGAAATCGTGCTGCTCCGGCTCGCTGATTTTCTCGAACAGCAGGTGACCACGAGGCGAAAAGTGCAGTCCGCCATGACCTATCCCGTGGTCACCATATCTATCGCAATCCTCATCCTTTTCTTTCTCCTGGTCAAGGTGGTGCCGTCGGTCACGGAGATCTTCGCCGACATGCAGCAGACCCTCCCTCTGCCTACGGCCATTCTGATCGCCGTAAGCGAGTTTGTGAAGAGCTACTGGTGGCTCTTTCTCCTGATTCTGATCGCCGCCTTTTCCGGGATAAAAGCCTACACCAAAACACCCAAGGGCGAAATGCAGTTTGACCGATACAAGTTAAAAATGCCTCTCTTCGGCTCCCTCACCCGAAAGATAGCCATATCCCGGTTTTCCAGAACCCTGGGGACACTGCTGAAAAACGGCGTGCCCCTCTTGAACGCTCTGGACATCGTGAAAAACGTGGTCGGCAACAAGATTCTGGAAGGTACCATCGAGGATGCCCGGGTGCGTATCGGCGAGGGCTCTACGATTCACGAACCCTTGCGGCGGAGCGGCGTCTTCCCCTCCACCATGATTCACATGATCAACGTGGGCGAGCGCAGCGGAACCCTGGAAGAGATGTTGGGCAAGGTGGCCGATATCACCGACAACGATATCGACACCACCATTGACACACTGACGTCCCTCATGGAACCGGTCATGATCCTGGGGCTTGCCCTTATTGTGGGCTTTATTGTCTTCTCCATCCTGCTTCCCATATTTGAAATATCCCAGATGATTAAATAGACAAAGGAGGTCTTTACATGTCCGACACCAAAGGATTTACCCTGATTGAACTGCTGGTGGTGATCACCATCCTTGCCACCCTCGCGATGGTGGTAGGGCCGAGACTCTTTGGACGAACCGACGAGGCCCGGCGCACCGCGGCTGTCGTTCAGATCCGGAACATTGAAAGTGCCCTCGCCATGTACGAGCGGGACAATGGGAACTTCCCCACGACCGCCCAGGGATTGAGGGCACTCGTGGAGGAGCCGACGGGGGAACCGGCCGCGCCAAACTGGCACCCCGGGGGATACCTGGAGAAGGGGAAGGTGCCTCCGGACCCGTGGAAGAACCCCTATGTTTACGTCTCCCCGGGGGCCCACAATGAGGAGTACGATATCGAGTCTTACGGCCCCGACAAGATGGACGGCGGCGAAGGGAAAAATGCCGATGTGGAAAGCTGGAACCTGAATGAATAAGTTCGCTCGGGGGCACTCGGGGTTCACGCTCATAGAACTCGCCGTCGTCATCCTGATTATCACGGTTATTTCGTCCATCACCCTCCCGCGAATCGGAAACCGCCTCTATGCCTCCGATCTCAAGCAGTCCGTGCGGCGGCTTAAGGCGATGGTTGCCGTCGCCAGGGCCAGTGCCGCCTCGGACGGGGTCCCCCGGCGAATTGTCTGCGACATCCCGAACAGCCGCTTCACCGTGGAACGGGAAGTCGTGGAAGACGAGCCTGCAGACACTGACAATGAAGCCGCCGATCTCACGGTAGAATATGAACCGGACACGTCGGTGCTGACCCGTACCCTCACCCTGCCGTCCAATGTGAAGATCCAGGATGTGGTGACCGGGATCGGCGAAGTGGAAAAGGAGGGCATTGCCTACCTTCGTATCGACCCCAACGGGATGATTCTGGGTAACCGGATTCACCTGAAGAAGGAGGATAGAGACTATACCCTCGTTATCAACCCCTTAACCGGCAGGATCAAAATCGAAGATGGATATTCAATTGAAGTCTACCGCAAAACCGAATGACGGGGACCAGGGTTTTACCCTCATGGAAGTTATCTTTGCCGTGGCCATTCTCGGGATTTCCATGGTCACCCTCCTTGGGCTGGAGATCAAGACCATCCGGCTGCAGCAGCTGGCCGAACGAACCACGGTCTCCACACTCCTGGCCAAAGAGAAGATGATTGAGAAGATGGATGAAATCGCCGAGCAGTCATCGCCGTCACTCTACTTCGATGAAGGTGAGTTCGAGGCCGATGAGTACAAGAATTATGGCTGGGAATACCGGCTCTCCACCACCGAAGCCGATACACTCTACCGCATCGACCTGAAGGTCTATTGGGACCCCGACGACCGGGAGACCAGCGCCGTCAACCTGAGCAGCTTCGTGAAGGTGGACTCCCCATGAAACTTATCCGCTCGGAACAGGGGTTCACCCTTCTGGAGATGCTGGTGGCTGTGGTCATCATCTCCGTGATCCTGGGGGTCATCTACGGCGCCTTCGCCGGCACATCCCGGACCTACACCCTTCTGGAAGCCAACGAAGATGTCTACCAGACCGCCCAGACGTTTCTCGCCATGATCTCCCGGGAACTTCGGTCCGCCTCTTTTAGCCCCACGGGACCCCAGGCATTCATGGGAATCGGCTCAGACGAGGCTCTGGAGGAGAAGTCGACCGATTCCATCTACTTTGTGACCCGCTCCCACCGCCGCAGCCGGGCGAACGCGAAAGAAGGCTTCCTGGCGGAGATCGGCTATTTCTTTGACACTGAAACCCTGACCGACGAGAAGCAGCTCTTCAAGAGCATCGATGCCACCGTGGACGGAGACATTCAAGAGGGCGGAACACTCTACCCTCTCACCGACCGGGTCGACAGTCTGAAATTCTCTTATTATGACAAGAAAAACGATACCTGGCTCGAAGAATGGGACGGAAAGAAGATGGGCCGTCTCCCCGATCGCATTCAGGTGGAACTTAGTGTCCTGGACGACGGAGACCGCGTCACCCGCTTCCGGACCACCGTTAAAGCCATGGTGGAGTAGAAGAACGATGCCCATGAACCACGGCAACAAACAACAGCCCTTGACAGGAAATCAGGACGGCTTTGCCCTCATCCTGGTCCTTCTGGTCGTCGGCGCCCTCTCGGCCCTGATCCTCGACATGAACTATACCACCCGGGTCAATTTCCGGCTGTCGGAAAACTTCCGGGACGAAACCCAGGCCGTCTTTCTCGCCCTCGGTTCCGTGGAAGCGGCCAAGGCGTTGCTCCTGGAAGACGAGACCGACCTCTACGATGCCCGCGTCGGAGAGGACGACGCCATCTGGGCCACGCCCAATGAACATATGGAAGAAGGCGGTAGCATCAAGATTAAATTCACCATCCTTGACGAAGGAGGCAAATTCTGGCTGCCCGACTTCTTCAAGCCCCAGGCACCTCCAGCCCAGGCTCGACAGGCGATTCTCGACGCTCTGGAATACGCCATGGACCTCGACCCCCAGGTCTTTGACTCCATTCAGGACTGGATCGACCAGGATGACAATCCCCTCCCCTACGGCGCCGAAAACGACGATTACTACCGTAACCTCGAGCCGCCCTATGAGGCACCCAACGGTGACCTCATCGACTTGAGTGAACTCCTGCTGGTCAAGGGGGTCGATGACGCCCTCTTTCTCGGCAAAAACAGCGGGTTTGCTTTCGGCCTCAACGATATGTTCACCCTGTACAAGAATCACGGCACCGGTAAAATCAATGTCAACACGGCCGATCCAAAAGTATTGACCGCTTTGGTGGACGGACCGTTTGCCGCCGACGTGGCCGACCTCATACCCATCGAGACCACCAATGCGATCCCGCAGTTCGGCCATATTAAGAATGCTGCGACCATTCGGGGAATGCTCGACGTCAGGTCGTCCCACTTCTCCGTACACGTCTGGATCCAGGTCCACAACGTGACCAAGCGTTTTCAGAGTATCTTGCAAAGAGATTGGAAGAGTGGTAAGGTGACTGTCCAATATTGGCAGGAATTATAGGGCCGGCAGACAACCGGAAAGTGTTGAAAAATGGCAAGAATTATCACCGCAGTGGAGATCCAACGGGACAGTGTTCAAGGGCTGGAACTCTCTGTGTCCCGGAAGAGTGTCGAGCTTCTCCGTTTCGTCGATGAACCGATGGATGGCCATGCCATCACACCCGACGGACTTGCCCTTTTCTTCTCTGAACATCAGCTGCACAAAGAGGAAGTGGTAACATCAGTGCCCGGGGATATGCTCATTACCCGCCGAATCGATGTTCCCTTTCGAGAGAAGAAAAAGATCAACAGTGTGCTGCCCTACGAAGTGGAGCCCCTGGTCCCCTTCCCCATCGATGAGTTGGAGATCGCCTACCGGATACTGGGGCAGGAGAAGGGGCAGAGCACCCTCCTTGTCTATGCCCTCCCCAAAGGGTTGCTTGACGCCAGGAGTCGGCTATTTGGGGATGCGGAGATTCCCCTTCAAATGATTACCGTCTCCTCTCTGTCGGCGGCCAATACCCTGATCCAAACCGATGAGATCGCGGCCGACGGACTTTCTCTTCACCTCCATATTCTCGCAGACTTCAGTATTCTCTCCATCTACGATCGGGGCACCTTGCGTCACTTCAGCAAGCTTTCCTGGGGCGCGAGAAATCTCTTCGACAGTCTGCGGGAGGTCACAGGGCTTGATCCTGACGCGTTGTCGGAACGACTCCAGGAAATCACTCCCGGGGAGGAAGAAGAACTTGTCAATGGCCTTGC
>CAYUBU010000086.1:0-6938 GCA_964443105.1 uncultured Nitrospirota bacterium | reverse complement strand
TTACTTGTGCGACGTACTCGAGTACGTCTCCGCGTAATTCCTTGATCTCCTTGACCTTCCACAAAATTGGCAGTTTCCGAATTGGAAACAATTTGTTGTAACCATCCGGAGGTGAAGCGTTTCCGGATGGACACTACCTAGCCGGTTTGAAACACGCCGCTTTGGGGGGAGAACAAAGGCGACGGCCCAGGCAACCCGGAGCGATCGCCTTCTGCCTCTCCTGAACGATGAAAGGCGGGCAAACGATGGGACCGCACAATCCAGCGGCTATGCAGAGGGATACCGCTGCACGATGAATGTGCAATGAAAATCTCGAAATCTACAGCGGCCCCGCCCATGCTTCCCGCCGGGAAATATCATCTCTGTTTCCGCATGCAGCGAGACTAAGCGACTTTTCTGCCCATCTTGCTGACGCTGGATGCGATAACCTCACCACCGGTGATGTCAGGCACGAGCAGGTCCGAGTCGTCGAAGTCGAGAATGTTCTGGAACGCCGCGATGTTGTTCTTCACCCACTCCTTCGCAATGCCGTTCGATTTCTGTGCCCCGGCCTCGGTCTCGAAGATACTCACGGAAACCCAATGGCCCTCTCCCGCGTCGATGCCGTGGTAAGCAATGAAGCCCGGCTGTTTGCTCATGAGCGGAACAAATTCTTCCCGCACCCGGCGATTCACCTCATCGGGAAAGTCGGTTTTGTACCGTCGAATTGTTGCGTACATAATGTGCCCTCCTTTGTTGGCAGACTAAAAAAGACCCAGGTTCTGTGGAAAAAGTCCCAAGCCTATACCCCTATAGCATCGGCTAACCCACGCCTTATGCGTAACTAAACCGGGGGTTTCCGTTCTTGTCAAGCCGCGGCAGGTATCGAGACAAGCGTTGAAAAGGGTGTGAATAAGGGGACCCTCAGTTCGGAGCACCATAAGCGAGGGATAAATATCAAATAGAGGAATATTTGAAGCATTACCCTCCTGGTTTGGGCGCTAGCTTCCTCAGGTGCTTGTTTGCCTCCCCATACACCGCGCCTTTCCCCCGCATAATTTCGACGAAGTACCAATGATGTTGCAGCCATTAGAATTTCTTATAGCTCTCCAGCGGTTTTGGAGAGAGACTACGACCAGAGGAGCGTCTTCTCCGGGCAGGGGATCGCCTTCTGAAAGAGACCATTTGGTAAAGAGATCTCTTCAAAGGGACACCCTGAAACAGGACCGCCGGGACTCAGCTTAAAACCGTCTTCGGTACCAGAAATGGCTGCTCCCGCACTCATGGCCATCGGAGGCCTTGGGCTTGACAAGCTTTGCTGTTCTGATACCATGCAAACCGAATTCAAATCAGGATTGCAGTCGACCATGATCGCCGGATGAAGGGAAAGCCGTCCGGTGAGAAGGGGGGGATCGAAATCGAACTTCAGCATCTTGAACCGAAAGAGAAAGTAGGCCTGGTCGTTGTGATCACCGGCTATGGCAAAGGGAAGACAACCACCGCCTTTGGGCTGGCCGTGAGAGCCGTTGGGCACGAGATGGAGGTTTGTATCATCCAGTTCATGAAAGGCGACATGTATGCCGGTGAGATTGACGGAATCAAGCAACTGGGTGCCCAGGTTGAGCACCATATGACAGGCAAAGGATTTTGCGGCATACAGGGGAATCCCTATCCCTTTGAAGAGCACCGATCCAATGCCCAGGATGCCCTCAAGTTGGCCCGTGATAAGATGCTTTCTGAAAAGTTTGACGTCTTGATCCTCGATGAAATCAACAACGCCCTGCACTTGAAGCTGGTCGATCTGCCGCAGGTCATCGATCTCATCCAGAGCAAGCCCGACGTGCTCCATCTGGTTCTGACCGGCCGGGATGCCCACCCCGATGTGATGGCCCTCGCTCACACGGTGACGGAAATGAAGGAAATAAAGCATGCCTATCGGGTGGGAATCGAACCGCAAAAAGGGATAGATTTCTAGCCCGGAGATTGCATGAGTGATCGTCATGAGGGGCCGTAGAAGCAACACAGGCAAGGCGCAGAGAATTTTCTGGCTGAAGACATAGTGAAATATTTCGAAGTCAGGAAATTCTCTGCAACGCCGCATGTGGCAGCTTATCCGGTACCGTAATAGATTTACTCATGCAATTTCCGGGCTAGGGGGCCGGCCAACAACAATAGGCAATGGTTTCCAGGCAGGCCTGCCTGGAAACCTTATACTTACCATCCGCAAATGTTCCCATCATGGAACCACGGAGAACAAAGGAGTCTAGCCATGGCTGTTCTATTTGAGACCACGGAAATCAACGGTATGACCCTGGGCAACAGGCTTGTGCGATCGGCGACCTGGGAGGGCATGTGCCAGGAGGATGGCCGGCCGACGGAAAAACTGATCGATTACTACCGCGATCTGGCAGCCGGCGGGGTAGGCCTGATCATATCGGGTTACACTTTTGTGAGGCCCGACGGGAAACAGCTGCCGGGAAAGATGGGGATCCACACCGATGATTACGCCGGCGATTTCAAGAAGTTGTTCAAGGCCGTCCACGATGGGGGCAGCAAGATCGCCATCCAGCTGGTCCATGCCGGCGGGCAGACCGATAGCGGGAACGCCGGACGCCGGCCTTGGGCGCCGTCCGCTGTGAAGGTCGACCAGTTCCCCGAGACACCTGCGGAGCTCACAGGGGACGAAATCGGCGCCATTGCGGCCGCCTTTGGCGAAGGGGCCCGCCGAGCCAGGGAATGGGGTGCCGATGGGGTGCAGCTCCATGGGGCCCATGGTTATCTCATCAGTCAATTTCTTTCTCCCCTCACGAACAGGCGCACCGATCTCTACGGCGGCGGGATCGAAAACCGGACACGCTTTCTCATGGAGGTCTATCAAGTGGTACGAGGGGCGGTAGGCACCGACTATCCCGTCATGATCAAACTGAATGGGGCCGATAATGTAGAAGGCGGTCTCGTCCTCGAGGATGCCGTCTACGCCGCAAAGAAACTTTTCGACGCCGGGATCGACGCCATCGAAGTCTCCGGGGGCACACCGGCCTCCGGGGAAAAAGGTCCCGCCCGCTCGAAGATCAACAGCCCGGAGAAGGAGGCCTACCATCTGGATCCGGCGAAGGCCATCAATAATAAGGTGAACTGTCCGGTCATGGTCGTGGGGGGGATGCGGTCATATGAAATCGCCGAGAAAGCCATCAGGGACCATGGCATGGATTACATTGCCATGTCCCGTCCTTTGATCCGGGAACCGGGCCTGCCCAACCGCTGGAAGGGGGGCGACCGGCGTCCGGCCCAATGCATTTCATGCAACGGCTGCTTCAAGCCGGGCCTCAAAGAAGGGGGAATCTACTGCGTGGTTGAGAAAAAGGAGAGAGAAAGGGCAGCAAAGGCTTAACAACCCAAAATGCGGTCACAACACCTTTGGTGTACGACAGGCACAGGGAGCCTTAGTTTTTAAAGCCGGGTTGTGAGCCTCGTTGAGGCGCCCGCTCATCCTTACACATCGAGATCACTGGTGGCCACCTGATCCCAGATAACCACCTTGCCGTCTTTCCATGTAACGAACTGAACAGCACCGTCCTGAGAGACGACCACGGCGATGGCCTTATGTACGGCATTGCAGAGGCGGTAGGCCGATCGGTGGCGCGTCCCCACACCTTCCGTGGATACGGGCACCGTCTCTTCGGCTTCGGCGTCCAGGGCGCGGGCAACCTGAGGAAGTGAGCTGAGCTCTCCCGATATCTCGCCGCCGAAACCCAACAGTTCCAGCCGATTGGTCAAGGCAACGGCGCCATCCACGGCGGAGAGCGTGGCGACCAGATTGGTCAATTCCACAATGGCTTCGTCGAGATGGGCGAAAGCCGACTGCTCACACTCCATATAGTCGAGCCAACCCACATCCTGCTCCGCATTGGTCCCACTGCCGCAGGCTTCGGCCAGAGCGTTCATGTACTGCAGGATGAGGGTGCGAATCCGCTGCCGGGGCTCTTCCTCCACAAAGGCATATTTGAGATCCATGTAGCGCTTCCGGGCCTCCGTGTTGCCGCACGCTTCGGCCGGAAGAAAAACCAGTGTCCCGCCATGATGGGAGTTGCGAATGGTGCTGATGACCTGGCGGGCCATGCGCTGAATGATCAGTCCCGGAAAGTTGGGACTCAGCCTGCCCCAGGGTTTTTTGGCCGATCGCCGGGCAGCTTCGTGCAGATCGAAGAGTTCCATCCGGTTCGCGGCAAAACTTTCCTGTAACCACCGGGATCCGAAAACCCCCGTAGACGGCGTGATCAGCCCACCGCGAAAAATCTTTCCGATGGTTATGGAACCCTTGGCCGCCGTGAGAAGTCCCGGGTCGGTGACGCTCACCACGAGAGATCCCGGCAGGGGAAGAAAGGACTTCCGCCGGCCCTGTATAGCCTGGATCCAGTAGGGCCCCGAATGGACAAGCCCCCAAATCCTCAGGGCCCCATCCATGTCCAGGTTGACGCCAATGAGCGAATGGTAAAAATCGGCCGCCGGTGAAAGGCGCCGCAATTCATGTTCGTCGAAAGCGCGGGAATGGGTAAAAACCAATCTGTGAAGGCCGGTGGGAGGTCCGTGGCGGGGGTTGAATCGTTCCGGATCCCGCAGAATAAGCCGAAACCGCACGGCACGCTCTTCCTCGTGCATAAGACTCGCCTGATAGCAGGTTGACAGGAGTTGTTCCAGCACCGGGAGATCGGGCAGAGGGTCGGACTCGCCGCCATCGCTGAGGCGACAGAACTCCCCGACACACTGGGCATCGGTCCAGTGCTGTTGGATAAAATGGGCCATATCCTGAGGGTAGGTATGGATCATGGGTGTATTCCTGCGTTCAAGTTCCGTGGCGCCCTGGCCAAATTTTAGCACAGAGAAGCGATTATTGAAACCTGACCGGGCCATTGAAAGAGAAAAATTGATCCCCTATTAGTATTGACCTTGAGACAAAGGAAATTATTCAATATTTTTTTGTCTTCCCTGCAAAATATTAAGACCGGTTATGTTTCGTTATCCCTCGAGTCTCCCGTGTTTGCAGTCATGTTGACAGAGGTGATACGGGGCGGTATGTTCGAGACAAATGTTTTGTTCTCTTTGGGGAGGACCCACACAGGCGGCAGGTGTTATCGGTGTATTGGGCGGAGAAGAGCCGGTTCGCAGGAAGACAACCAATCGGAGCGATCTTGTGGCACGGTGAAGAAAGGGGTCCCCAAAGAAGCCCTGATTCATCCGTCCAGCTTTCTCCCCTTGATCACCAGCGGGATGGGCGGCTTTCATCCGGTGCCGTCCCGCACGATCCGGAGGTATAAGCCGGGGCAGCATTTCAAACAGGCCGCAGCCCGACGATTTCTCCTGCTTCCGTTTCCATCGTCTGCTGGGGTCCGTGAGCATAATACCCTGGTCAATCTCAATCACCGGAACTGGTTCCACGCCTCCGTATTTAACCGGACATTGCACGAGTAAATCGATTACGAGGCCGGACTTGTCACGGCGCAGCATTTTGCGAAGACGGATAAGCGGCCATCCCGCAGCAGGAAAGGAGTTGCCATGAACCGTGATCTTCAGTTTATTTTCTCTCGCCGCAGTGTTCGGAAGTTTCAGGATAGAACCATTTCCGACGCTATGATCACCGACATACTTGAGGCAGCCATGGCGGCGCCATCGGCGGTGAAAAAGGATCCCTGGCATTTTGTCGTGATCAGAAACCGAGAGACTCTGGACCTGATTGCCGGGATTCTGCCCCACGGCAAGATGCTGACACGGGCAGCGGCAGGGCTTCTGGTATGCGGCGATATTGAAAAGGCCCATGATCAGCTCGAGTCCTATATGCTTCAGGACTGCAGTGCCGCTATCGAAAACGCCCTTCTGGCCGCAAACGCCCTGGGGCTCGGGGCATGCTGGCTCGGGGTCCATCCCCGGAAAGAAAGAATCGAGGCGTTGCGCCAACTGTTCAGTCTGCCGGAGAACATTGTTCCCATCAGCGCCATTGCCCTCGGATTTCCCGGCGAGGAGCCTGAAGCCCGAACCCGGTATAACCGGGAGCTGGTGCATTGGGAGACCTGGGGTGGTGCCCCGCAATAAGAGCTCCTCCTGGGGCAGGTCGAAATGATCTCCCCGGAACACAAAGGGTGTTGTTTTCATACAAGGCCGGGAATGCTAAGCGCCATGCCTTTCTCTATGATGCCGACACGGTGCGTCTGCTCACGAAAATGGGAGAGATCGCGGTGCCGGCCAAAGATCACCGCTCTATTTTCCTGGAAGGCATCAGAACGCCCTTCCCGGACTTCGACCGGAAGCCCTACCTTGTTTTGAGGAAAGATTTCAGACTCCCTCCCATTTCTGGTATAATCACACGCCCGTGCCCCCTCGGGCGCGGCCAGAAACTGCGTTATGACGAAAGGGGTCAATGGTGGCCTTGGTCAGTTTACACGATGTTCATGTCAGTTTCGGTGGAACGCCTCTGCTCAGCGGCGGGAATCTCTCTATCGAGCCCGGCGAGCGGGTCTGTCTTGTCGGGAGAAACGGAACGGGGAAGTCAACGATCATGAGGCTGCTCACCGGAGAAATCGAACCCGATGCAGGGAAGATCGTCTTCCAACAGGGTAGACGGGCTGCCTTCCTGCCCCAGGACGTTTCCGCGACTCCCAAGGGGAGTGTCTTCGACCTGGTTGCCGGCGCCTTCGGCGCGGAAGGGAAACTCCTGGCTGAATACCATCACGTGAGCAACAAGCTGACCCGGGACCGCAGTGAGAGGGCTCTGATGGAGCTGGAGAAGGTACAGCAACGGATTGAGGCCGCCGGTGCCTGGCAGATGCACCAGCGGGTGTCAGCCATGCTCTCGCTGCTCAAACTCCCGGAAGACGCCGATTTTGCCGGCCTCTCCGGCGGTCGCAAGCGCCTTGTGTTACTTGCCCGGGCTTTGGTGACGGAACCGGACCTTCTGCTCCTCGGTC
>CAYUBU010000085.1:0-3270 GCA_964443105.1 uncultured Nitrospirota bacterium | reverse complement strand
GTGTCCGAACTCGTGCAGGGTCTTGATCATGACCAAACTGGCATAGAGAAAGATGAGGTTCCCGGGAGCCAGAACGCCCTGAACCTCGGCGGTTAATGCCTCCGAATGATCGATGACCACCTTGGCTGCCCACAGCACTGTCGCCAGCCAGATGAGGGCGCCGGCGGGACTCACCACCATCCTGATAACCGGAAGAATCCTCTTGAGCAGGGTCTCGGGGTCGAAGAGAGGTAAACGGATGAACATGATACTCAGAAGCTTCGACTGGAGTTCCCGCTGTTTACGTCGCTTGTAGCGTTCAAAAAGCTTTTCACTGTCCGCAGGGAGTTCATAATGGAGAAGGTTGGCGAAATAGAGCTGGGCCAGGAGCTGAATCACATCTTCCTGGCCCGGGGCGCCGTCGGGATTCAGTCGGAGGCACTCTTCCCAGACCTCCCCCACGGTGCGGTCCGGCCGCAGGCGAACCACAAAGTCATGGGCCTCGGGCCGCAGCCTGAAGAACTGGTTGTTGAAGGGATCGTGCAGGACGTACCACTTCTCGCCCCGGAAGAGCCTTTTGCGGACCCGGACCGCAGGCCCCAGACTAATCCTCTGGTCGGAGATGCGATGCCACGATTCGCTGAATGTCCTGCCTGCGCCACTCATATTACCACCAGAGCAGGATTCTGAAAAAATCTACGGTGCGATGGGTGAGGATCCAGAGCACGTTTCGCTTGCCCGCCGCAATCTTCGCCACACCGCTCATTCCGGGCCGCCACCAGTCAGCCGGGGCTTCGGAAAACCGGCAGCGCACGAGAAACACATTGCCTTCCTCTTTCTTGGCAATGGCCACGGGATCGATCCGCTCCACCTCGATCGGAAAGGTCATTTGCGGTTGGCTCACAAAAGCCATCTCCCCTGGAGCACCCGCCTCCAACAAATGGATGTCCCGTTCACTGACTTCAAGCTCCACATACATCTTATCTATCCGGGACACCTTGAAGAAGACGTCCCCTTTTTCCACCGGTGCCCCCAGGAGTTCCTTGAAGTCCCCCTCCACGACAATTCCCCGGAAGGGCGCTTTCACTTCCGCCAGGCTCAGATGATAACGAACGAGGTCAAGCTTGGCCTTGGCCTGGTCTGCCAGGGCCAGTCCAATGTTCATCTCCGCCAGGGAATTCTCTGCCCTGGCTTTTTCAGCCTCCCGCAAATACCGGATCTGATTGGCGATGGCCGCCGATTCCTCCAGAAGGAGGTCCCGGGTGTCCAGGGTGAGCAACAGCTCTCCCTCCTCCACCTCTTCGCCCACATCCACATGAACCTGGTCGATGTAACCCTTGAATGGGGCAGGCAAGTATCGGAGATTGTCACTCCTGAGGATAAAGGGCGACTCGACCCGGTATGGCAGTTGACCGAAAAGGAGGAAAACAAGGAGGCCGCAGCCCACCAGGCCCGCCAGCTTGGCGAAGGTATTTTCCACCCCCACCAGCCCCGCCGCTTTCTCACGCACTGCAGACGCCATGCGCGAACCGATCCACCGGTCCTTTTCTTTCAGATCACCGAGGCGTCTGGCTCCCTGGTCACACAAGATGCGCAGCCCGGCAACCTGACTCTCTGAAAAGTGACCTTCGGAACGCTCGCAGGTTAAAACACCGACCGGTACGTCGTCCAACCTGACGGGAATGGAAACCATGAATCGGGCACCCTGCTCCCTGGCAAAGGCCTCATGATCCCTGGCGACTGCCGTACTTCCTTCCAAGGCAGGCCAGAGTATTTCCTCGTCCTGATCGAGGGCTTCCTCCATGGCGGCTTCCAGGCCCTGGACAACAGCCATCTTTTTTTCGAAACGCTCCATATGGCTGATGGCCTGCAGGCGCACGTATCCGCCCTCGAGCCAACCAAGACTGACCCGGGGGCACTGGTAGCGGGAGGCCACTTCATTGACGAAAGTCATGGCGGCCGCCACATATCGTTTTTCCCCGTTGATCAGGCTCATGAGATCCAGGGCCTCGGAGAAATGAACCACCTCGTTCATGAGGCGGCGCGCCGCCCTTTCGCTTTGATAGAGTGAGGGTGTATCGGCCACCAGCTTCAGGCAGTTCAATGCCCACTCAATTTCCTCGGGGGCCCTGTCCTCCAGGATAAAAACAGCCACATGAACCCGCTCGCCTTCTTCCATGTCGAGACGGAGCCCCAGGATGATCGTATGGCCGTCATCCTCTGGGCCGGGATTCGTCCGCCTCCTCTCCCACGCGGCGCCCTCCGCGGCTGCAGTATGGGCAATTTCTTCTATAAAGGAGAGACGCTCCGGAGACTCGGTGAGCGCACTGTATTCAGCTGGATAGACGCTCCGGCTTTTCCAGGCAACCTCGTTTCCTGCCTGAACCAGGAGCAAACCGGCAGTCCCCCCGGCGAGGCCCGTTGCCAACTCGAGAAACGCAGGCCAGAAGCGGCCGGGGTGGCCATCAAAATGGCGGATCTGGTGCAGACCGGAGATCATCTGCTCTAAAGGCTGGCAGGAAATTTCTGTTGCTGGATTCATAGACTGCCGGCAGGACGCCGCTCTTAATTAATCGTGGTGAATGACTGGGCGTTCTCTCGGATGTAACGCATGTCGAGCACCGTGCCCGTCGCCTGGGCCAACCGGGTCATGGCAATGTTAAAGTCGACCACAGCCTTAACTTCAGCCCGCTGAGAAATGGCCAGGGACTCCTGGGCCTGGATTTTCGCCAAGAGAAATTCGGGGGTCAGATTTTTCCTGATGGTCTCGATATCCTCCATGGCCTGCAGGTAAATCTTTGCCGCGGCAACGGCCTCCTGTTGAACCTGGATCTCCCGGTGGGCCGTTTCGGCAAACCGGATCTGTTCCTTCACCAGGGTGGCCACCTGATCGGAGACGTTGTTCAGCTTGGAGAGGGCCTTGGCTCGCTCCAGCTGTCTTAAGCGAAACTCGGCCCTCTTCTCCCGGTTCCCCAGAGGATATTCCACGGCAACGCCGACAGTATAGCTGGTATGATCCCTGTCGTACATGATCTGATGGGCTTCTCCCGAAAGGTCGGAAAGACCCTGCACCTGGGCATTGGCCACCAGATCGAGACGGGGCATTTTCTGTCTCTTGGCGACGCTGACATTTATCTCTGCCACCTCAACCTCCAGACGGGTTCGGATAACGCCCGGATTGTTCTTGAGCGCCACCTGGAGGTGTTCTCTTTGATCCATTTGCCCGCCGCCCCGTTCGGGCGCCGTCACCGGTACGACTTCCAGATCATCGGTCAACCTCATCTGGGGGTC
>CAYUBU010000084.1:0-13208 GCA_964443105.1 uncultured Nitrospirota bacterium | reverse complement strand
ATAAGTACGCCTCGCTCCTCAGGGCTTGCAAGCCTTGCAGCTGGCCCTTTTTACTGTGCCTCACTGTGGCGCTATACTATTTTCAATACTGACACTCAGCTGTGCAGTCCAGGAGAATCGGTCGTGGATCAGGCAGCGATCTTGAAGGCCATGGGTGATCCCGCCTTTTATCCCGACGCCCCTTCCACCGTTACGGTCAGAGAGACCCATATTTCCACTCTCTTTCTCACCGACCAATACGTCTATAAGGTCAAGAAGCCGGTCAATTTCGGATTCCTTGACTTCACCACCCTTTCAGCCCGGCGGTTCTTCTGCGAGCAGGAAGTCGAGCTCAATCGCCGCCTCTCGCCCCAAGTCTATCTGGCCGTCGATCGAATCTATCGGGATGACAAAGGGATCCACCTTGAGCCGCCGGGTGATGTGGTCGAATATGCCGTAAAAATGCGCCGCATCCCCGAGTCACGCATGATGGACGTCCTGCTCCGACAAGGCGAAATCGATGACAAGATCGTCGAGCGGATCGCTTTGAAGCTGGTCGATTTTCACGGCCGGGCCCGGACAGATGGTGAAACAGCTCTCTATGGCACCGCTGCCCGCATTGCAAAGAATACGGAAGAGAATTTTACCCAGACCACCGGCTTCATCGGCCGTTCTCTGGACACCGGGCAGTTAGAGAGGATTGCCGCCTTCACCCGGGGCTTCCTGGAAAAGAGAAAACTGCTGTTTAGAAGCCGGGTCGACGACGGAAAAATTCGCGACTGCCACGGCGACATCCGGATGGAGCACATCTGCATCATCGATCCCATCGTCATCTTCGACTGTATCGAATTCAACCGGAGATTCCGGTACTCCGATGTGGCTGCGGATCTCGCATTCCTGGCCATGGATCTCGATTTCCACCACCGTCCCGATCTCTCCCGCACCCTGGTGCAGAGCTATGTGGACCATACGGAAGACCTGGACCTGCTGAAGGTAATCCGCTTCTACAAATGCTATCGGGCCTATGTGCGGGGTAAGGTGGAAAGCTTTCAGGGCGCTGGCGACACTATCAGGCCGGAGGTTGCCGGAGACCATCTTGCCCGGGCAAAACACTATTTCACCCTGGCCGAAACCTACGCTCAGCCCAGACCGTACCTGATGATCACCTCAGGCCTCACCGGTACGGGAAAGAGCAGACTGGCGGAAACCTTGGCTCAAGATCTGGACATGGCCCTCTTCCAGAGCGACCGGATTCGGAAGGAGATCTGTGGTATGCCGCCGGAGGAACACCGGCTCGAAGCATTCGGGGAAGGGATCTACACGAAAGAGATGTCCCGGAAAACCTACCAGGCCCTCTTGGCCAGGGCCAAAGACGCCCTGCAACAGGGACGGCCGGTCATCCTGGATGCCGCCTACCTGAAAGATGGAGAAAGAAGAAAAGCCGAGGGGCTTGCCGAACAACAGGGTGTGCCCTTCTTTATCCTGGAAGTCACCTGTTCGGATGCGGAAGTCAAAAAAAGGCTCTCGACCCGCCTCCAGGAAGGCGGGGCCATCTCCGACGGCCGATGGGAAATCTATCTAGCGCAGCAAGAAATCCGCGATCCCATCTCAGGGTTCCCGCGGGACCGGCATTTTGTCATCGACACGTCGGTAAGCCGGGATTCCCTCTTTGATGTCGAGAAGAAGATCCTCCTGACCGTGGAGACCTGAACCGTTTTCGGCGAGGCTCGGGAAAAGGGGTCATCGGGAAAAGGGGTCAGGCCCCTTTTTGGCCCCGGTGCCTATGAACACGGCCCCAGTTCTTGCGGTTGAGTCCCAGAAGCCGCCTCTTTTGGAGTGGCGGCCCCGCCAACCGACGCTTCTTTCAGCTTGGCAAGCACCGCGGCTGCCACTTGTGTTGCCGCCTCTTTTCGTTGGACTTCCGGGACGTCGTCGATATCGAAAACATCCGTATATTTTTTGTAAACGGATAAGGCATCGAATTGAAGCAGCTTTTCTTTTCCAATCAGGTTTTCCAGGATTCTGCCGTGGCACCGGAGAAAACAACCGTCGATAAGCACAACCTTTGCCGATGTTCTGACCCATTGAGACATTGCCGAATCGGGGACAGAGAACAATTCGCCGTGACAGGCGCGGCTATAAGGCTCTTCTTTCGCCACCAAGTTGGCGGCAAGGCGGGCGATTTCCCCCCGGATGCAGGCCCCTTCGCATGAAAGAACCGGGACCCTCCCTTGGGCCAAGTTCCGATTTCCTACAACCTCCCCAATGGGACATAGGGCTTCAGTTTTTCCCACGGGAAGTGAAAAATATTGATCTGACTTATTCATGATCATCTCCTTTCGTCATTGTCCGGTTTCTATGGGCCGGCCTCTTCTGCTGGTCCGCAGCATGTTTCTCTCTGCGTCACTCCCTCGGTTTGTGCTTCCGGACCGCCGGGCATCCCTTTCATCATGATTTTCATCATGGATGCACAGTCAGGGAGATCGCCCTGGGGCGGACAGCACGTGCCCTTCTGCTGAAGCATTTCTTGAAGATCCTTGGGATTACATCCTGATTCACAGCATTCGGCCATCCCGCTTCCGTCTTTTGTTTTCTTTGCGATCATTATTCACTCCTGATGTCTTACTGATTTGGCATTCGATCTCACCGATGTGATATTGAGTTGCTGCCCATGGTCCTCTTTTTCTCTTCGTACTCCTCCTTGTTGATCTCGCCCAGGACATACCGTTTGTCGAGTATGTCCATCGCTGAATCCGACGCCTTAATTCTGCGGGTGTCTGCGCCGCGAGAACCGAACCCACACATCATGGAGCCCATGCCTCTCCTCATCATGAAATAGCATAGAACGATCATCACAAGGGGAAATAGCCACCAGAGGGGAAAATCGAAGAACTCTGCACCGAACATCTGAACCACCTCCTTTCACCCCTATAGACGGAGGACAGGTGGATAAGGATACACCTGACTCTCCAGAGTCTGGACCAATTTCGGACTGTCGATGGGAACTCGGGATCGAGTTGTACCGAGTGGAGCCTGCCCGTACCCGAGAAAAAACGGATCAAGAACCTTACAGGCGCCCACTCCTGCACAAATTATGGTAAGAGACGTGCAGATCGGTAAGAGGCGGTATTCTTGGGGTGCGCAAGTGAGTGGTGGTTAAGCAGATCACGGCTGTCGATGTGTCGGACAAACCCCGACAGACAAACTCTTGAAGTCTGCTTTAATCAGATTGTAATCCCCGATAATTTAACCCGCCCGTCCGCGAGAACCGGACGATAAGCATTATAAAAAATGGGTCAGGTGCCTTTATGGCCCTGTGTAGGCCTGCCCCCTAAGAAGTTGCATTATTTACAACATGTTACACAGAACAGAGGCCCCAACGTCCGGACGGCAGTGTAGGAATACGCTTTCTTTAATTCATAAGCCGAAATCTATCCCTGTTCTGGATCAGTGTCAAAGGCGGGCACTGGACCATCCGGAGGAACACTTGGGGACCACCCAGTCACAGCAATGGTTTGCGGCATGGCTGGTACACCGGTGGTACACATTTCGGCAAGAGATATTAAAATTGGTAAGTGGTTGAAATTACGGGGGGGGTACGCAGGTGACCCACCATGAGTGGGCCCATGATGCATGCAAAATAGTTGATTTTACTACGCTTTATTGGTGGCAGTGGCTGGACTCGAACCAGCGATCATGCCCATTTCATGCGGGTTTGCGGGCCGGGTGATACAGCGGGGGTACACAACAAATTTAAAAGAAGAATCGGCCATCAATCCATTTTAGCTCAGGGATCAAGATCGTTTGGTTTGAATCTCAAGATCCTGATGTTCTTGCCATATATTGAGTTTTGGCAAACTACGGCTCATTGGTTCGGAAAGGCCGAGCGATGACGGCGGTGACGCCCGTGCTTCCTGGGAGATTCATTTCCCGACTTGACAAATAAAATCTTTGGGATATTATTCCCAGGGATGAAAACAAATATGAACAAAACCACCTCTTCATCATTGATCCAGTTGCTCCGGCGGCTCGTTAGGATACTGCTCAGACAGGGGGGGGCCTTGCGCAACATTCTCGGACATTGCCAAAAGGGTCTACACGGATGTTGCCTCCCGGGGGTGGGCATTTCCGGCAGAAAGGAGACAACTTCCCGGGTTTCCATTATCACGGTTCACTCCAGAGAGGTAAAAACAATCGGTTAATTGGCTCTGGAGGATCGGCCTTTCTTGGTTTAGAGCTTAGTGGATTAATCAAAATTCGGGTACTGAATGATTCTACAAAGAAGGAGAATACCATGAAAAGAATCCCATTCATTCATATGTTTTTCCTAAATTTAGTGTTGATTGCACTGTGTATGTTATTGGGTGGAGGGTATACAAATGATGCACTGGCTATTTCGTCTAATAATATTGATGATTTCCAGGATGGTACGACGCAAGGATGGGGCAGCGGATCAACGAACCCGAATCCGCCGAGCAATGTTGCAAACGGTGGTCCTTCCGGTCTTGGTGACGGATATCTGCGAATCCAGTCAACGGGCGGCAGTGGTGCCGGCAGTAAGCTTGTCTCATTCAATGAGAGCCAGTGGACCGAAGATTTCGTTTCCGAGGGGATAATAGGCATTTCAGCACATTTGAAAAACTTCGGCGGCACAGATCTGCATATGCGTCTTCGCTTTGATGGTCCCGGTGGAACGCTCCTGTCCGGCAACAGTATCTTTTTGCCGGCGGAAAGCGATTGGACATCTGTACTATTTCCTGTTGAAGCTGCGGATTTGACCGGTGGCTCCAACTACAATGCTACAATGAGCAACGTGTCCAGGCTATGGATATTCCATAACAGCGATCCGACCTTCCCACCTCCTCCCACTGGGCCACCATCGATTGTAGCACAGTTGGGAGTGGACAATATAACTCCTGTCAAACGTGATATAGATCGATCTGTTGTCATAGACTTCGGCCCTTCTTTAGGTATATGGGCTTTCCAGAATAATCTGAACTGGGCAAAGCTTCACAGCATAAGTCCTGAGATCATCGTGATAGGCGATTTAGATGGAGATATAGATGGTGACGATGATGTCATCATAGACTTTGGCCCCTCTTTGGGCATCTGGGTACTCTATAACAACACGACCTGGACAAAACTTCACGATTTAAGTCCTGAGATCATAACGGTAGGGGAGCTAGACGGTGATGAAGATGGCAAGGATGACCTCATCATAGACTTTGGACCCTCTTTTGGCATCTGGGTATTCTATAACAACACGACCTGGACAAAGTTGCATAGTTTGAGTCCTGGGATCATAGTTACAGGGGATATCGATGACGATGTAGATAGTAAGGACGATGTCATTATAAACTTTGGATCATCCCATGGCATTTGGATATTCTACAACAACACGACCTGGGCAAAGCTGCATAGTTTAAGCCCTGAAATTATTGCCACTGGCGACATTGACAGCAATAACGGGGACGATGTCATCGTAGACTTCGGATCATCCCGTGGTATTTGGATATTCTACAATAACACAACCTGGACAAAGCTGCACAGCGCAAGCCCTGAGATCATAGTTACGGGGGATATGGATAGAGATGTAAACCGTAGTGACGATATCATTGTAGATTTTGGGCCGTCTTTTGGCATTTGGGTATTTTACAACAACACAGCTTGGACAAAGCTGCACAGCACAAGTCCTGAGATCATAGCGATAGGGGATGTAGATAGAGATGTAGATGGTAAGGACGATGTCATTATAGACTTTGGAGCATCCAATGGTATTTGGATCTTTTACAACAACACAGCCTGGACAAAGCTGCATAGTTTGAGCCCTGAAATTATTGCGACTGACGACACGGGCAGGAGAAGTGGAGTTAATACGGGTACGGCTGTTGTGGTTAAAGGCGTTGTAACAGCAAAAGCAAGCGCAACAGTTAATGATGTTAAATTTGATGATTCCAGCGCGTCGATAAGAAAAGATGATGAAATCGCTACAAAAGATGACATCAAAGTCGGCATGGTGGTGAACTTGAAGGGGAGCCGTTTTGATGATGGAACGGGGACAGCCGCAATTATTGTGGCTGATAATGAAGTACAGGGTCGCATAGAGAATGTCGTTGGTGGTAATCCTACTTTCTTTATTGTACTGGGGCAGAAGATTTATCCCGATGACAACACGGTTTATTCGAATTTCCCCGTAAATGATATTACCGGTTTAGACGATAACCAGTTTGTGGAGGTTCACGGTGAGAGAGATTCTGCCGGAAATCTGCGGGCAACGAGAGTAGAGCTTCTTGCAGGTGGTTTGGAGCCTGATCCTGATGAATTCGAGATTCGAGGGGTCGTTACGGGAAAATCAGGTGATGTAATTACAATTGGTTCACAGGATATAAATGCGGCTGGGGCAATCTTTGAGCCCTCCTCTCATACTCTTGCTAATATTATTATCGGTGAAACGATTATAGAAGCGAAGGGCACATCAATAGTCGCAGGTGTACTCCAGGCTCTCTTGATTCAATTCGAAGATGAAGAAGACAAAGAATTTGATCCAGATGAGGGACAGGAAGTTGAGGTTGAAGGATTTATTTCCGGATTCACGGAGGGTATTAGCGAGTTTGAGGTAGACGGGACCTCTGCCAGAACAACAGGTTCCACGATCTATGTTAATGGTGCAGTAGATGACTTGGCAAATGATATCAAGGTAGAAATTGAAGGTCACAAAATTATTGATTTTCCCTTTGAAGGGATTCTGGTAGAGAAAGTAAAATTTAAGGCAACCAGGGTTAAGATCGAAGCTGAACTTACGAGCTTAATTTCTTCATCGACAATGTCTTATGTAGCCGGATTTGGTATTGACGTAACCGTTACGAATCTTACCAATACGGGTGACTCTTCTCTGTGGCCGTCTCTTAATGAGCGTTATGAAATTAGAGGCTTCAAGGATTCCTTAGGGAATGTGATTGCAAATGAGATCAGGGATGGATCATCGAGAGATATACTGCAGGCGCCTGCGGATGGCCTACCCTCGGGAGATGTCCTGCAACTGCTTGGCGAATCAGTAAATTTGACTACAGTATCGGAGTTCAGGGATGCGAATGAAACCCTGATAGATAAAAGTTCGTTTCTCGGTTTAGTAAAGACGAATACAATTGTGAAAGTCAGGGATAATGAGCCAGACGGAAACTGGGACAGGGCAGAACTGGAGGATTAACTAATTGATATTTTAAAGAAAAGGGGTCAGGCCCCTTTATGGCACATTGCCCCAACTACTTTCTTTCAATTCGTACATCCACGTCCGTACCGTTGGACGTGACATCGAAGACGGGCGACAACTTGCTCAAGGCTCTTAGTTTTTCGATATTCTCCTCATCGGTCTTGACTTTAAAGTTGACCCGGATCTTTTTGTATCCCCGTCGAACTTCATTGGACAACCCCAGGAAACCTCTCAGATCGATATCGCCCTCCAGATCGGACTCCAGTTCATCAATCTTGATCCCCCGCAGAGCTGAATGATAGACGAGAGTCGTCGTGAGGCACGCCGCAAGGGCATTTAAGAGATGCTCCACCGGATTGGCCCCCAGGTCTTCCCCAGCGAGAATCGGGGGTTCGTCTGCATCCAGGTCAAGCTGCTTGGTGTGGGGTATTTCCTGTTTGGCCCCAAAGAAATTGGTGATGGTGGAATGATTGTGCCCGCCGTTTACCCATTTATTGTGCAGACGAAACTTAAAGTTGGCGATAGCGGGATCACCCTCGATGGCGTGAACCGTGTTTTTCACTTCCTCTACATTGACCCCATTGAGTACTGCCTGTGTCATGGTTTGGCCTCCTAAATTATATCTCGGAGATTAAATGGTGTCCAGACTTTGAGACCTCCTTTCTCTTCCCGTGGCAAAGACCACTCTATTTAATAGATAGCCTTGCCTTCAGGATGGTTAACTCTAGATCTGCCCTCTGAATCTGTCAAGCCGAGGCTGGGGCCACTATGCCCACCACCCATAGCCCAACCCGGAAATTGCATCCGTGATCGTCATGAGAGTTCTTGAAAGCGCCGTAGGCAACGGGAGAGGCTCGGCATTCTCGTCTGATCATTTCCATAAATTCCTGTATACCGAGTCCCTATTGAATCGGATCCCTTTTTCTGATATTTTCGGACGTGTCTTGCAGGCTGACCTTGTTTTCACGAAAGGAGAGGAATCATGGAGAAGCATCTTTTGGAATCAACCGCCTGGCAACTGGTTGCCCAGGGAAAGGGTATCCTGGCGGCCGATGAGAGTTCGCCCACCATCAAGAAACGCTTTGATGCTATCCATGCGGAATCAACCATGGAAAGTCGACGGACCTACCGGGAACTCTTGTTTACCACGCCTGATTTTGAACGATCTATCAGCGGTGTGATCCTCTTCGATGAAACGCTCCGTCAGAGTGGCACCGAGGGGCGGCCCTTTGCCCGCTTGCTGGAAGACAAAGGTGTCCTTCCGGGGATCAAGGTGGACAAAGGCGCCAAGGCTCTTGCCGGCTTCCCATCGGAAACGGTGACCGAAGGTCTGGACGGTCTGCGGGAACGTTTGGTCGAGTACCGCGACCTTGGTGCCGTTTTTGCCAAATGGCGGGCGGTCATTTCCATTGGCGCCCATATTCCGAGCCGGCTTGCCCTGGAGGCCAACGCCCACGCACTGGCCCGGTATGCCGCCCTTTGTCAGGAGGCCGGTCTGGTTCCTATCGTCGAGCCGGAGGTCCTCATGGACGGTGATCATGACGTTCAGCGTTGTCAGGATGTGACGGCGGCTACCCTGAAATCGGTCTTCTCGGCACTTTTCGAGCACGGCATATGGCTTGAAGGGATGCTCCTGAAGCCGAACATGGTGCTCTCCGGCACCCAATGTCCGACGCAGGCCGGCACGGCGGAAGTGGGGGAGAGAACCGTGCAATGTCTGCGGCAATCGATTCCCGCCGCTGTTCCCGGGATCGTTTTTCTCTCCGGCGGTCAGAGCTCCGAACGGGCCACTGAAAACCTGAACGCCATGAATGCCATGGGAAAGCATCCCTGGGAACTGAGTTTTTCTTACGGACGCGCCTTGCAGGAGCATGCCCTGAAAGCCTGGGGCGGAAAACCTGAAAACGTGCCGTCGGCCCAGAAAGCCTTTCACCATCGCGCCCGACTCAACGGTCTGGCCCGTGAAGGGTGTTACGAAAAGTCCATGGAAGGGGGGTGAAGAAATTCAGAACCGATTCTAGAACATAAAGGATCCCGGCCCCTTTACTGCTCCGCGCCCAGTCAAGGCCTTATCTGGTGATCACCTCAGGCCGGGCCGGGATCGGAAAGAGCAGGCTGGCCGAAGCGTTGGCCCGCGATCTGGACATGGCCCTCTTCCAGAGCGACCGGGTTCGCAAGGAGATCTGTGGTGTACCGGCGGAGGAACACCATTTTGAAGAATTCGGGAAAGGGATCTACACGAAGGAGACCTCCCGAAAAACCTACCAGACGCTCTTGGCCAGGGCCGCCGCAGCCCTGCAGCAGGGCCGCCCGGTCATCCTGGATGCGACCTACTTGATACAGGAGCAGCGATACGCAGTCAAGGACTTTGGAGACAAGTTCCGCGGCCCCTTCTTTTTCATGGAAGGCACCTGATCTGAGGAAGAAGTGAAAAAGAGACTCCTGAGATTCACTTAGACTTCCGACAGTCGATGGGAAATCTATGTTTTCCAGAAGCACGTCCAGAAACCAATAGCCGGGATGGCCTCCGAGCTTCACCTCATGATCGGCACGTCCAAGCTGTGAAATGACGACGATAAGGGCTTGGCAACGGTGGTCTTCTCCTCGAATTACGACTTGCTCTTTTTCCTTGGCTTAATTATTATGTGTTCAGATTCCCAGGGTATAGACAAAAGCAGCCTTACCGCTTCTAGATTTCCCGACTCGAAGAACCCATTACCAATGCGGCTCATATGGAAATTCCTGAACACTACAAGGGGCGTGAACAGGCTTTTATCAAACATACATTGCTAAGAGCTTACATTAAGCGTCTTTTCATGATCATTGGTCGTTATGCCAATGTAATACGGTATGTGGACTGCTTTTCGGGGCCCTGGCAAGAGGGAACCGAGAATCTTGAAGACACTTCAATCGCAATATCATTAGATATTATGAGGACGTGTCGTGATGGACTCAACCAACAACGCAAGAAAGTAGATTTCAAGGCGCTCTTTGTTGAAAAGGAGAAAGATCCTTTTGAAAGGCTTCAGGAATTCTTGAAAGAGAAAGCGCGCAGTAGAATTGACGCACAATGCATGAATGGATATTTTTACGATCTGAGAGACAAAATCCTCAAGTGGTGTGGCCCAAACGATTTCGCTTTCTTCTTCATTGATCCAACCGGTTGGAGGCACGCCATAGAGATTCCTACATTGCGTCCTCTATTACAACGCAAGAACTCAGAATACCTGATAAATTTTATGTTCGATTTTATACTGCGCACTCACACCCAAACTGCTTTTGAAAAACACATGAAAGAAATCTTTGGAGAAGTTCCTAATACCGTGGGAATGACTCCAAAAGAAAGGGAAACTCACTTGCTGAAGCAGTACCGTGAGAGCTTAAAGAACGCTCAACCTCAAACTGGAGAGAAGCCCCGTTCAGCCTATGTGAGGGTATTGGATCCATACAAAAATCGTACAAAGTATGATCTGGTATATCTGACACGGCACCCACGCGGAATAAGAGTGTTCATGGAAGAATCTGAAAAATTGGAAATTATTCAAAGAAGGGTTCGGGCGCGAACCAGGCAGGAGCGTCGCGTTGAGAAAACAGGCCCGCGGGAATTATTCGACGTGGACTCCAGTATTGAGGGAAATGAAGACAGAATTGACGTGGAGGATGTAGAAAACTACTGGCTGAAAAAGCTCTCCTCATCACCCAAACTTTTTGGTATAGTAGAGCTTGCTGACATGCTGGAAGAGACAGACTGATTCATTTCGGATTTTCAGATGGCATTTGCCGAACTCGAGAAAGCAGGCAGAGTCAAGAATATTGACAAAAAAAGAAAGCGCCGAAAAAGTTTTGTGCATTTTGATGCGCGTAATGGAAAAGGTGAATACATAAAGAGCATTGAGTAACGACATGGCAACACGAACCTCAATTGAATGGACTGAGCAAACATGGAACCCAACAGCAGGTTGCACCAAGGTGTCTCCTGGCTGCAAGAACTGCTATGCCGAAGCCATGGCCAGCCGCCTTCATGCCATGGGTGTACGAGGATATGAAAATGGATTTAACTTGACCCTTCTTCCGGAACGCTTACAGGAACCATTGAAACGAAAGAAACCCACCATATACTTTGTAAACTCCATGAGTGATCTATTCCATGAAAATATCCCCGACGACTATATTCGCCAAGTCTTTGATATATTCAAGACGGCACCCCAGCATGTCTTCCAAGTCTTGACAAAAAGGGCCGATAGGATGGCAGCCTTTTTCCAGTTGTACCATCCGTCCCACAATGTTTGGCTTGGTGTTACAGTAGAGAACAAGGAGCATGGCTTACCTAGACTCAATACCTTGCGCCAAGTAAGGGCACAAGTCCGGTTCCTCTCGATAGAGCCTCTACTTGAAGATTTGGGTGAACTCGATTTGGGCGGCATACATTGGGTTATTGTGGGAGGAGAGTCAGGCCCTAGGGCACGACAAATGAAACCTGCATGGGTAATAAATATACAAAGGCAGTGTAAGACGCATAAGGTAGCATTCTTCTTCAAACAATGGGGCGGCTGGGGTTCGGACGGCAAGAAGCGCCCCAAGAGGAACAATGGTCGCATGCTAAACGGTCGCTTATGGGATGAAATACCGGAATTGCCAGGCCAAACTTGTCTCTCCTTTATAGACTCTTAAATAAAGAAGATTCTGCTTACGAAATCCCAAGACACCCTGTAAGAAATCTTTCCTGAAGCCGAATGTAGAACTCCCGATAGTGCCACGTTATAATTTGTCTCAGTTTACTGGGGGTACGATGCGTGACTTCTCGGGGCCACTCAGCAATTCACTTGAGCTTTTCGAAAACGATTCTTGCGAGAGCTGAGATAAACGCACGGTCCGTGTTGAGAGATTCGGTCCTTCGGTACTCCACAATCCCCCTTGCCAAAGCCTGCTCCTTATAAAGGATGTCAATCTCGTAGAGGGTCTCTATGTGGTCAGAGACGAAACTGACCGGCACCATGAGTAGCGCTTTCTTCCCCTGTGACGCCAAGTCGTCGATGACTTCTTCGGTGCCGGGCCGCATCCAGGCAACCGGGCCGCTTCGACTCTGGAAGGCCAGGTGATGGGAGATGGGGCCGATTCGGTCCAGGACACCCTGCACTGTCTTTTTCGTCTCCTCCAGGTAAGGGTCGCCGTCGTCGATCATCTTCTGGGGCAGGGCGTGGGCGGAGAAGACGACTTCGATTTGGTCGCGGTACTCGGCGGGGAAAGCATCCAACCCTTCACGGACCTTGGCGGCCAGGACATCGAGATAGGCAGGATGGTCGCACCAGCTTGTGATCTCCTTCACTGCAAACTTCTCAGAATGAGAATCCATGGCGCGATGCAGATCGTTCAGGCTGGAGCCGGTGGTGGCTCTGGAGTTGTGGGGGTAGAGGGGAAGGACCAGCAGGGTCTCGGCTCCTGCGGCCAGTGCCGCATCGACTGCCTCATCGGCCCGGGGCGGCGTGTAGCGCATGGCCACATGCACCGAGGCATCAAGCCCCTGGGCACGAAGCTGCTTTTCCAGGGCCTCCGCCTGGGCCCGGGTGATCCGGATCAGGGGGGAACCGCCGCCGATCTTACGGTAGTTCTCGATCACCTTGGGGGTTCGAAAGAAGATAATCAGACGGGAGAGGATCGGCTGAAGCGGCAGCTGAATGATCTCCCGATCGGAAAAGAGGTTCTTCAGGAAGGGACGGATGTCGCTCTCATTTTCGGGGCCGCCCATGTTGAGCAGGATCACCGCGACTTTCGAGGCCATGGTCGTTACTTCCGTCTGTAGGCGTGCACCGCCTCGATCAAGGCCTTGGCATGGTCCTCCGGGGTGGGAGGCAGGATGCCGTGTCCCAGATTAAAGATGTGGCCCGGCGCGTCGCCGGCCCGGTCGAGGATATCCTTGACCCGCCGCTTGATTTCGGGAATCGGCGCGAAGAGGGCTGTGGGGTCGAAGTTGCCCTGCACAGCAATGTCGGGCCCCAGAATCCGTCGGGCATCGTCGATC
>CAYUBU010000083.1:0-2615 GCA_964443105.1 uncultured Nitrospirota bacterium | reverse complement strand
CTGGCGTTTCTCCTCGCGGCGCCCATGTTCTTCCGAGGGGAGCATCGGAACGAATTCCTGCCTCGTCAAGAAAGAATATATCCGCTCCTTTTCTGGCAGCACGCTTCCGCAGAGCGGGAAACGTCTTCCATTGCCATTGTTCAATCGCTTTAGGATCTCTCTCGTAAGCTCGCCGCAGTGGCTTTTGAGGCGTAATCTGCAACTCAGCAAGAAGACGTCCTACCGAAGTCACACCAAGACTGATGCCGTACTTTTCTTTGATAAGGCTCGAGACAATCTTTCGTGTCCACAAACCAAAATCAAATCCGTATTGCCGTGGATCCTTGCCGTTTATCCACCTGAACACCTGGGCCTTTTGCCTTTTCGTAAGCTGGGAAGGCCGTCCAGAGGGCTTTTTGCATGTAAGGGTGTTCACACCCCTCTCTTTCATCTTGCGAGTCCACTTGTACACTGTGGTTCGACACAGCCCGTAGCTCCTCATTACAGAGGCAACCGTTTCTCCGTCAGCAATTCTTTGCATGGCCATGGCCCGAAGGGAATCAAGGGCTTTACGGTCTATACGTCTCCCGTCTATCTTCATACAAGAATGATAGCATAGAACAACGAAAATGTGTAGCCATTATTACGGACTAGTCAGTAAGTGTAATAGTTTTCTTTCTCTTCCTGGGCAGTTGTTCTTTTCCGTATTATCGGTTATCGCCAGCTCTTCACATGGGTGCGGTTGATAAACATGGGACATGGGCAGGATTACGCGGCATTTTCGGGGAGGGGCAGAAGGTCATGGGAAAAGGAAAGTCCTATCGGATCGATCACTCCTGGGGCATGAACTACCTGTCGAACAGCCGCACCGTTGACCAGCAGAGCTCGCAGCTGCGCAAACGGACCGAACGCGACCCTCGACATCCCGCCATCATCCTCACGGTCTACGGCACGGGGTACCGCCACGACGATGGCACTTCGCAAGCGGAAGCCGAAAAGAATAACCCTTGACTCCCATTTTCGCCGGGTTCATGCTACAAGGACGCATCTGATCCTGAATCGGACGATGAAACGAGCATATCGGCAAAACACAATCTTGTCGTCAGTTTTGGCTGTCTGCATCGGCGCCGGCGCGTGTGCCGGCCCCACCACCCGGGGGGTGCAGGTGGACGAGGTCCTGGTCGCCAGCGAGGCCAGAAAGCAGCGGGAGATAGCTTTCCGGAGCCTCATGGAGGACCAGGCCCACCTGCATGACGTCGCCTTCCCGATCCTTACGGGCGCCGCCTCTTTCTGCGGCGAACAGGTTCGCCCCGCGGCGGGGATGTATTATGCCAATCTTTCCTTCTTCAACGAAGATTACCGCGAAGCGGCGGCGAGTCTTTACGGTCTGGGGGACGTGCCGCAGGTCATCCACGTGGCTGTCGACTCCCCGGCGGCAGCGGCGGGCATACAAACCGGCGATGTTCTGTCAGGCATAGGCGGTTTGGCGGTGCCTTCGGGCGAAAAAGCGTTCGAGGGGATTCAGGCATTGTGGAAGGACCATGTCCGGTCCGGAAAACCGGCGGTGTTCGCTCTTGTCCGAAACGGTGAGGAGATGCAGGTCGAATTGAAGCCGACCGATGCCTGCGACTACCCGGTGATCGTCGTTAGCGACAGCTCTGTAAACGCATTCGCCGACGGCAAAAAGATCGGAATCACCAGGGGTATGCTGCGGTTCGCCCGCGATGACACCGAACTGTCCCTGGTGGTCAGCCATGAGCTGGCGCACAACACCATGAAGCACATCAGCGCCAAGCAGCAGAACGTGCTCCTCGGCTCGGTTCTCGACGTTCTGGCAAGCGTGGTCATCGGCGTTAACACCAGGGGGACCTTCGGAAATATAGCCGCTTCGGCCTACTCCAAGGAGTTCGAAGCCGAGGCCGATTATGTCGGCCTGTACATCATGGCCCGGGCCGGACTCGACATCGAGGAAGCGCCCTTTTTCTGGCGCCGCATGGCGGCGGAGCACCCGGGAAACATCAAGAAGAACCACGCATCAACCCATCCGGCCACCCCGGAGCGATTTGTCGCTTTAGAGGAAACCATCGAGGAGATAGAGAAGAAGCGTTCCTCCGGTGAGCCGCTGGAGCCCTCGTACAAGAAACAGTAACCGGTCGAGTCGAAATTCTTGAATCGGTGAAAACTCTCCGGCACAGGAGGGAGGCAATTTCAGCCATCAATTGTCCGGGGGCCGGCTGGCGGTGCCTGGGCCCGGCTGATCAAGAAGATCTACGAGGTCGACCCGTTGATCTGCCCGGAGTGCTCCGAACCCATGCGGATCATATCCTTCATTGAGGAGAGGGATGTCATCCGGAAGATCCTGGAGCACCTGAAGCTCTGGGATGAGCCGGGCCCGCGCCCCCGCCGGCTGTTCCCGAGCATGTGTACATTCAATACGACCTCTTTTTGATCCAATAATCCCTTCAGACACAGGGGCAGGGGAGTGGTGCGAATAACTTGCGAAGGCAATGACGGCATTCTCCCCCGTTCACGCAAAAAGTGTTAATAATGTCGACCTCTTCTGGGTGGCTTCCACACCCGTAGAAATAGCCCTTCGATGCGTTCTCGCACTCGCAGGTAGCGGGCCCCCGCTACCA
>CAYUBU010000082.1:0-3788 GCA_964443105.1 uncultured Nitrospirota bacterium | reverse complement strand
CTCCCCACCATGCACCAGTCTTCCCTGGGCTCCTTCATGATCATCAGCGGACACAAACTCAATCCCCTCTGGCAGACCAACCTGCTCCCGCTGCTCTTCCTGATTTCGGCCATTACCATGGGCTACTGCGCCGTGGTGTTCGAATCGTACCTGGCTTCCCGGGCCTTTAAACGTCCGGCGGAGACGCCGATCCTGGCAAAAGTTTCAGGCATCGTGGCCTGGCTCCTGGTGGTCTTTCTGGTTCTCCGTTTTGGTGACCTTGTGATGCGGGGTCAGTTGGGCCTCGCCTTCAAAGGAGATTTGAATGGGAACATGTTTCTCATTGAAAGTCTGCTCTTCATTCTGCCGGCGGTCATGCTGCTGCCCAAGGGGAACCGGAGCAAAGCGCGCACCCTCTTCTCCGCCGGCGGTTTGATGCTGCTGGCCGGGGCTGTTTATCGCTTCAATGTTTTTCTCATCGGCTTCCATCCCGCCGGGGGTTGGCAGTATTTCCCGTCGGTCTCGGAGATCATGATCACCCTCGGGGTGATTGCCTTGGAAGTCATGCTTTATCTCGTCATTGTTAAGAAATTTCCGGTACTCCCCAGACTCGAGCACGCCTAAACTAGTGTCCATCCGGAAACGCTTCACCTCCGGATGTTTACAGTAGATTGTTTCCAATTCGGAAACTGCCAATTTTGTGAAAGGTCAAGGAGATCAAGGAATTACGCGGAGACGTACTCGAGTACGTTGCACAAGTAGATCCGCAGATCGACGCAGAGATTTCGCAAAAGGGGCGTTTCCGGATGGAAACTAAACTATGAAATAGGAGAAGATCTATGGCCAAGAGAATCGTTGTTGACCCGATTACACGCATTGAAGGACACCTCAGGATCGATTGCGAAGTGGACGGCGGCAAAGTGACCAATGCCTGGTCCTCGGGGCAGATGTGGCGGGGCATCGAAGTGATCCTCCAGGGGCGGGACCCCCGGGATGCCTGGATCTTCACCCAGCGCTTCTGCGGGGTTTGAACCTCGGTCCACGCACTGGCTTCGGTGCGTTCGGTTGAAAATGCGCTCGGCATGGAAATTCCTTTGAATGCCCAGTATATCCGGAACATCATCATGGGGGCCCACGCCACCCACGATCATATCGTTCATTTCTATCATCTCGCCGCCCTGGACTGGGTTGATATCGTGTCGGCCCTGGGCGCCGACGTTCAGGCTACCGCCAAGCTCGGCCAGTCCCTTTCCGACTGGCACCGCAACACGCCTCAGGAAATCCGGGCCGTCCGGGACAAGCTGAAGGGCCTTGTCGATTCGGGGCAGCTCGGTATCTACGGCAGCGGGTACTGGGGGCACCCGGCGATGAAACTCTCGCCCGAGGTGAATTTGCTGGCCGCGACCCACTATATCCAGGCCCTCGAATACCAGCGGGAAATCAACAAAGTGGTGAGTATCCTGGGGAGCAAGACACCCCACATCCAGAACATGGCGGTGGGCGGCGTGTCCAACCCCATCAACCCCGAGAGCCAGTCGACCCTCACCGTCGAGCGTCTCTATTACATCAAGACCCTCATCGACAAAGTGGGGGCCTTCGTGGAGCAGGTCCTTCTGGTGGACGTGGCTGCCGTAGGCGCCTTTTACGCCGACTGGACCGGGTACGGCAAGGGAGTGACCAACTACCTTTCGGTGCCCGACATGCCGATGGACACCAAGGGGACCCAATTTCATCTCCCCGGCGGGTACATACCCGACGGCGATGTGAGCAAGTTTATGCCGATCAAGAGCTACAACGACGAGTTCTTTGAGAAGAATGTGAAAGAGAGCATCAAGCACTCCTGGTACGACGGCGACTGGGACCGCCATCCCTACGAGGAGGAGACAGTACCCAAGTACACCGATTTCCAGGATGACGGCAAGTATTCCTGGGTGAAGGCGCCCACCTTTATGGGCAAGCCGGCCCAGGTCGGCCCCCTGGCGAACGTGCTCTGCATGTATGCCGCCGGCCACGAGCCGACAAAAAAGTATGTGGACCAGACCCTGGCCACCGTCAGTTCGCTGGCGGGAACCCAGGTGGGCATCGGGGCACTCCATTCCACCATCGGGCGGATCGCCGCCCGGGCTGTACGATGCGGCGTGCTCTACGACAGCCTGAAGGTTCAGTGGCAGGCCCTCATCGACAACATCGCCAGCGGCGATATGACCACCTTCAACAAGCCTGTCTTCCCCGCCGGTGAACAGCGGGGATTCGGGTACCATGAGGCGCCCAGGGGCGCCCTCTCTCACTGGATCGTAATCCAGGACGGGCGAATCAAGAACTACCAGGCGGTGGTGCCGTCCACCTGGAATGCCGGCCCCCGCAACAGCCAGGACGAACTCGGCCCCTATGAAGCGGCCCTGCTGGGCAACCCCGTGGCCGATCCGGAAAAACCGCTGGAGATTCTGAGGACCATTCACTCCTTTGATCCCTGCCTGGCCTGTGCTATTCATATGGTGGACACGGAGAACAATGAGATCGTCCGGGTGAAGGCGGTCTGAACATGATGCAGCCGACTCAAATGGTTTCGGGACGCTCCTGGGAGGACTCGTGAGCGCCCTTGTACTCGGCATCGGCAATGTCCTCCTCAAAGATGAAGGGGTGGGGATTCGGGCGGTAGAAGAGCTCCAGCGACGCTATCAGCTCCCCGACGAAGTCGAGGTTCTCGACGGCGGTACGTCGGGGATCGAACTCCTCTCCTATATTGCCGACCGGGACCATCTCGTTATTATTGATGCCATCAAGAGCGGCAAAGCGCCGGGGACCGTCGTCCGGGTGGAAGGAGAGGACGTGCCGGCCACCTTCCGGCTCCGCATCACCCCCCACCAACTCGGCCTGTCGGATTTGCTCGCCGCCGCCCGGCTCACCGATGAGCTGCCGGGGACCCTGGTCCTTTTCGGCGTGGAACCGAAGAGCATGGAGATGGATTTGGGGCTCACGGAAGAAGTGCAGGCGAGCCTTCCGAAGCTGCTGAGCGCGGTGGTGGAGGAGCTCCGGAAGCTGGGGTACCCGGTGGAACCGCGAACCGCTGGAATCTCGGAGACGCCGAGTTTCTGGGAAAACTGAATAAGCGGAGCTGGGGAAAGCGAATACCATGTGTTTGGCCATTCCATCCAGGATTGTGGATAAAGACGGCTTCAGAGCCACGGTGGATGTACTCGGCGCCCGCCGGGAAGTGAACCTCATGCTTCTCCCGGAAGAGGCCGACGTGGGCGATTACGTCCTCGTGCATGCCGGCTTTGCCATCCAGAATGTCGATTATGTCGCCGCCCAGGAATCGCTGAAAGCGATCGGCTCTCTTCTTGAACAGGAAGAGCCCGAGATGTATGAGTTCTGACGATCGTCTCCATCGATCTTCCCTCCCTTTGCGGCGTCTGTTTGCTTTCGGGAGGAGGCACCACATGTCCGAAAGAGAGAAAGATCCTGCCTATCCCGTCATTCCCCATGATCGGGAGGACGATCTCCACAATCTCCATGCCGCCCAATCAGCCGATCTGGTTCTCTTCATGGCGGGCAACCAGTTCATGGTCATGCCCCGGCTCATTGAAGCCTTTCAGGACAAACATCCCGAGGTGAAAACGATTGTCTACGAGACCTTGCCGCCGGGACTGGAGTTAAAGCAGATCGTGGCCGGCGGGGCCCTTTTCCGGGGCAGCGTGCTCGATCTTCAGCCTGATATTTATGCCTCCGTCTCCCGGGATGCCATGGGCCTGCTGGAAGAAAAGGGTCTCATCGACGGCGGTGCGTACCGGCTCTACCTGCACAACAGA
>CAYUBU010000081.1:0-3141 GCA_964443105.1 uncultured Nitrospirota bacterium | reverse complement strand
CCGCGACATGATTGACTGCTCGAGCAAGAAATGGGTCGAGCATGCCAAGGCCGGTCGTGTGTCGAGAGACGCCCAGGATGATGTGGAAGCGAAATACGGTCCCACCGGCATCTGCGGCAGTACCAGCGTTGCCGATGCTTTGAGTACTGTCTGCGTCAGCTGTCACAAAGACAGAAGCAACAAGGTGGACTGCAACAGCACCCGCTGGAAGAAACACCTGGTGGAAGGACGCGTCTCCCATTCGGTTTGGGAAGCTGTTTCCATTGAGTTAACCCCGAGCCAAAGCACCTGCGGCTGGTAGTCCGAGAAGAAGTGTGAAGTATGCTTCTTGAAAGGGCAACACGAAAACGGAGGGGAAGGTACTCTTCCCCTCCGTTTTTTGCCTTTCCGATAGATCCATTCCTTTTGGGGATAGGGGGTGAATTGATGCGGGAAAGCCGCGCCGGGATGTCTGGTTGCAACGAATGGGAGTGCGACAGAAGTCCCGGTGCCTATACTTATCACCGTTATAATCGTGACCGCTTGCCGTGCCGCGTTTTGGACATCAACCGTTTAGGATTATGATGGCGATTTCGTAAAACAAGGGTTGCCGCAATCGGGTTCTGACCCACAAAAATACTGTATTTTTCGGTTTTTTTGTGGTAATTTGTTGGGCCTCTGTCAACACAGTGGCGTTAATTTTCTTATTTATCTTAAGGAGAGTTCCTATGGCAAGATTTTTCTTTCACGCTGTTCTCGTTCTGTCTATATTGCTCATGACTTCATCCACATCGGCGGCGTACGCCCAGGAGCCGAATAACGTCATTGCGAAAGTCGAAGACCAGGTGATCACCTTCAGTCAGATCGATACCATGATCAACAGCTCCTCCCTCGTCGGGATCGGGGTCCCTGCCGTAGGCAGCCCGGAGCGGAATGTACTGCGCGTCCATATTCTCGACAAGATTGTTACTGCCAACCTCCTCTATCTGGATGCCCTGAAAAAGGGGATGGACAAGAATCCTGTCTACCAGAAGGATGTCCAGCGCTTCTCCGACAACACCCTCGCCGCTGTTTACAGACAGCGAGTCCTGGTGGGAGACATAACAGTGACGGATGAAGAGGTCCAGCGCTTTTATGACACCCGTATCGGTGAGGGGACTGAATTCACCGACGATGTGAGATTGGCCATTGAGGCCAAGATTCGCAAGGCAAAGTTTCAGGAAAGAACCGCCGACATGCGGGAGAGATTGAGGAAGGGCATCACGGTGACCGTGAACGAAAAGGCCCTGGAGAGAGAGAAGGACTCCGAACGTTCAGTCGATACGGTGGTGGCGACCATTGACAGTAAGCCGGTCACCTGGGGCGAAGTGAAGGCAATCGTGACCCATCCGTCAAAGGTTTCTGCCGAGCGGCGGCTGGAAGCCTTGAACAAACAGATCGACACCAAAATCATGGTGAAAAAAGGCAGGGAGATGGGACTGGAAAAAGACCCGGTCTACCAGGCCCGCATGAAAGAATTCAAAAAGGTGCGGCTCGTGAATATCCACAGGGGAAAACTGGTCGACGAGATGGCGCCCAGTGATGAGGAGGTGAGAGAATACTATAAGAATAACAGGGTCAAGATCGCTGTACCGGAGAAGCGTAAGATCCAGATGGTGGTCTTGAAAACGAAGAAAGAGGCCAAAGACGTAAAGAAAAAGATCAAGTCCGGCGAGATCACCATGTTTGAGGCGGCACGGGACTATTCCATTCACCCCAACGCCAAGAAGGACCTGGGAGAAATTGGCTGGGTCTCCGAGGGGACCGGCTTTCCGGAGTTGAGCAAGATGACCTTTTCGCTGAAACCAGGTGAGCTCGGGGGGCCGGTGGAGTCGCCGGCGGGGTGGCATCTTGTCAGGGTTTTGGACAACCGGAAGGCCCTGAACCAGGATGTTGAGGACAAGGCTACCTGGAAAGAGACACGGCGCATGCTCATCAAGGGAAAGATAGATCAGTATGCGGTCAACCTGAGATTGAATGAATTCAGTGTTGAAGTCTACGAGGATGTGCTCAACCTCAACATTGAGCAGGAAGCGGAGAGGCTGAAGGAATGGAGAAAGGCCGTTGCCGAACCGTCTGAACCTGAGGAAGGGGAGGTTGCCGGAACGGGCGGAGACACGGGTCAGCAGAAGTGATTGAATACCTATTCGGCATCCCCGGGTACGCATGCAGCAGATATTCTTTTAAGAGAACCTATAGGCGGTTCGGGGCAGGGCTGACGGCTAATGGTGACGGCCCAACTAATTAAGACAAGGAAAACATTATGAGAGCACTGTACAGCCGTGTTTCATGGTTTTGCCTTTCACTTTTTCTTGTCGTTTGTGCGACGGGCGTCCATGCGGGGTTGACCGACATGTTCCGCCGGGACAAGGCCCCACCCCGGGATTACCTGATCCTCATCAATTATGAATTGGGGATGCACTGCACAGGTTTTGACTTCACCTATTGTTGTGTACTCCCGCCCTACAACTCGATTCTCGCACAGGTTGTAAAAACAGAAAAGAAAGGGAAAAAACCGGTCCTCCTCGGGGCCGACCCCAAAGACCATGAGGTGCTGGTCGACGGGAACAAACGCTTCAAGCTTGCGTACACCCATGAAGACCCCGAAGGGATACCCAATACCTATTCGGCGGAAAAAAAGCTGGCCTACTGGGGTGTGGCCTACAGGGGGAAAACCCTTCCGCACCAGTATTTCAGCAACCTTTATATCTATAAGGACCTGGAAGGGTCTAACCCCGAGAATACCACCGCCGATGCCAAGAAGCTCCATGTTGGTATTGATACACCGATTGGAATCAATCAAGGACCGACGGGTCAGCACATGGGAAAGGGGTTTCTCCGCTATTCGGGCGAGACCGGGACAATCGTCTACACCGATTCTCCGGCCCTGGAGAACGTGCCGATCAAGCTGACCAATCCCGGTATCTGGGAGGCTCTCGGGCTTCCCTTGACGCCTTTTAATGACAACTTTACCGCGCTCAAGGCGGTGGAGGAGCCGATGGTTCAGCCCTACATGAAGTCGGTGGTGACACTGGTGGATGCTGAGACGGAAGAGCCGGTGATCGATTCATCGGGGCAGGTGGTCCGCTTCTTCGGACTCAACCCCATCGATGTGCCCAACTG
>CAYUBU010000080.1:0-13743 GCA_964443105.1 uncultured Nitrospirota bacterium | reverse complement strand
CCCTCATAAACTTGCGACCGTTATAATAGGGCATCAACACGGATACCACGGGTTGGTCTGTTCCCGTCATTATAAGGATGCCTTCTTCCGACCTGTCACATGGATGCAGAAAGAAAATGGCTCTTTTTGCCAGTGCTCCTTGTCCACCTCAAAACCAGTTAACGACAAGAGTTCCAGAAGTTCAGCATGTTTGAAACGAAACATGTGATCGTCGTCACCCCCCTCGTAGATCTTGGTGTCACTCCAGAATGAATAGCTCTTTCCCCTCTTGAGCTTCCTTATACTTCTGGCAATAATATTGCGTCTCTTCTTGGCGTGCTTCGATGTGATTTTTTCGACAATAGCAAGACCGATCATGATATAACCATTGGGCCGAAGCACGCGACAGGCCTCTTTGAATGCCAAATAGGGATCTGAGAAGTGATCAACCACAGAGTGCATATGGACCCAGTCAAACGAGTTGGCTACAAAGGGTAGGTTTTCGGCATGGGCTGCAAGGAAGTTGCAGGGGCTGTTTATACAGGGGTACGCCTGGAGCAGGTTCTGTCGTTTCTGAATATCTTGAAAGGCATTCCAGAAGGGATCAATGGAGACGTACAGTGTCGTGTCATCATCCAAGTAGTGTCGAATTCTGCCCACGTGACCGCCAACATCCAGAATCCTATCCTTCAGGTGAAATTCATCTTGGTAAATCTCCTTGATCGCATCGATTTCACCCAAATACCTTTCAAGCGTATCTCGTTTTCTATGGACTTGCTGGGTGTCCTCAAAAAGGTCCTGCAATTCGGCCCATCTCCTCATAATTGGAGGCACGCAGTATGGAGGATACTCCAAACAAAAATCAAGAACCGACTCTTCATGATCACCCACAGAAAAGGTCTTTGCTCCATAGCGCGTTGAACAACTGTCACAGACATAGGTATTTGTCTTATACTCAAGCCTGCCCTTACATAACGGGCAGCAGAGCAACTCAACCACATTGGCATCAAGTTTTGTATACATGTCTCTTTTCTTTAATCAAGGGTTTTGACAGGGCCAAACATCGCGCACTCTACTGCTGTGCGTAACCATTGGCTATAGCACTAGCTTTTGTACCGCTCAATTTAAACAAGATACCCCCCCTGCCGTTCCAAAGGTCCCCCTATTTAAAATGTTGCTCACAGGGACCTAGGTCTTGGGAACACGTTTCCATATTACCAGATAAAAGTCATCGTCCGTCAATATGCGCTTTTCAAATACCGGCGAAAGCGCGATCACGATTTTGTCCGGATTGCGGTTCAACCAGCCCCACCACCAACGAAAAGAGCTATTGGCAACAAAGTTCGGCAATATATTCACCCTTCGCGGCATTAACTCCGCTAATCATAGCCTGACAGATCCCTCTGTTGGTTTCGTGTGCAATAAGCTTAAATCCCAACTCTTTGGAAAGTCGTTCGATATAGCTGCAATCCTCCTTGTCAGGAGAAGCGTCATTAACTACCACAATTTCAATGTTACGATATGTCTGCTCAGCCACAGAACAGACCGCCTCCCTCATAAACTTACGACCGTTATAATAGGGCATAATAACAGAAACCAGTGGACAATCAGTGCCAGGCATTTACAGCCTCCACAACTTCCTGGACATCACTCTGCGTCATTACGGGGGAAATGGGCAAAGACAGCACTTCATTTGCCAACTGCTCAGCAATTGGCAAAGACAGACTGTTATACTTCTTATAACACTGCTGCTTGTGTGGAGGTACGGGATAATGAATTTGGGCATGAATCCCCTTGCCTTCAAGGTATTCCCTGAGACTGTCCCGCTGCTGCGTTCTTATAACAAACAAATGCCAAACATGACGATCCTGATTCGCAGGATCGTCAGGCAAAATAATCTTATCATTCATAATCGCCTTAAGATAATGCTTTGCAACTTCACGCCGGCATGCATTGTCCTCTTGAAGACCTCTCAATTTAACCCTTAATATAGCCGCTTGCATTTCATCCATTCGGCTATTGGAGCCGAGATACTGATTATAATACTTTTTTTCAGAACCATAATTCCTTAAAGCCTTTAACTTGTCAGCAAGCTGGTCATCGTTAGTAGCAACAGCACCTGCATCAGCCAATGCACCAAGATTTTTGCTCGGATAAAAGCTGTAGCATGTTGCCCTTCCATCATATCTCTCACTCTTGGTTTCAGGATAAACGGCTCCATGCGCTTGAGCAGCGTCATCAATTACCTTAAGGTTATATTTCCTGGCCAAACCACAAAGCGACTCCATATTGCACGTCTGGCCATACAAATGCACAGGCATGATAGCCTTGGTCTTGTCAGTGATCTTCGCCTCAACGTTTTTTATTTCAATCAAGTGCGTTAGTGGATCAGGCTCCACAAAAACCGGTTCAGCTCCGCAAGCTGTGATGGATAGCACTGTGGCAATATAAGTATTGGAAGGCACAATGATCTCATCGCCAGGCCCAAAACCATAAGCCCGATTACTCAGGGTCAATGCGTCCAAACCGCTTGCCAAACCAACGGCATGTTTCGTTCCGCAATACTCAGAAAACTCTGTCTCAAAAGCCGCCAATTCTTTGCCAAGCAGATACCATCCGCTCTCTAGAATCCGACTGAATGCATCCTGCATATCAGCTTCATATCTCTGATTAACAGCCTTTAAGTCAAGAAACTTTATCATTCTAAAACCTTGACAACTTTTGCCGGATTCCCAGCAACAACAGTATTAGCAGCAACGTCTTTAGTCACAACTGATCCAGCACCAATCATTGAATTTTCACCAATGGTAACGCCACAAAGAACAGTTGCGTTGGCCCCTATTGAGGCTCCCTTTTTAACCAACGTCTTTGAAGGAGCCCAGTCCTGCCTAGGCCGGGGAAACTTGTCATTTGTAAAGGTTGCATTAGGGCCAATAAAAACATCATCTTCTATTGTAATGCCATCCCAAAGCTGCACACCACACTTAACTGTCACCCTGTCGCCAACAATGACTTCATTCTCAATAAAGCAATGGGAACAAATATTGCATTGTCGGCCGATTACCGCTTTTTCCAAAATCACAACAAATTGCCAAACCCTGGTATCCTGACCAATATTTTCCGATTGCACATCGGCCAATTTGTGAATCATTTTGCACCTTTAATCATTGCTTCAAAATCACTATATTCACGAATATAATCCCCCTCGTCATAAACATCAGAAGCCAAAACCAGACAGACAGAACCAGAGGAAAAATTATCTAGTTCCCGCCATGTCATCGGAGGAAGATATAAACCGTAATAAGAACGATTTAAGTGATGCCTTACGTTTTTATCGCCCTCTTTAAGTATGACATCAAAGCTGCCATTAGCAGCAATAACGAACTGATGCAGCTCATAATGTGCATGACCGCCCCGAACACCACCACCAGGCACATCATAAAGGTAATACACACGCCTAACCTCAAAAGGTATATGGTTATTTTGCTCTATAAATGTCAGGTTGCCCCGGGGATCTTCGATTTTAGGCAAATTGATTATCTTGCAGTTATCCAAACTCATGGCTCTCTCCAAAACATATTACTAAATGTCAATTCTAAACAAACACGATGCGATTCCCACCGCTGGCAAAAAAGAGTTTTAGTCAACAGTCGCTTTCGAAAGTCCGAAATTCCAGGCGCTTGCGGCTCCGCCGTTGGCTTTGAAAAAGTACCTGATCCAGCCGTCGGAAAGACTCTTCACCCTTTCCCTGCTGCGGTCCTCAGAACCCTCATCAACAATAATGACCTCAAAATCCTGCAGCGTCTGTGCCAGGATACTCTTTACGGTGTTTCTCAGTAACCCGGCCCCATTGCAGGTCGGGATGATGACACTTACCGTTGGCATAGATGCTCCATTTCACCAATAGTAGGCAGTGTTTTTCTGTTCGCCCCGCAGCATGATCGCAAATCACCCTTGCCTCCCGCGAAATATGATGTAATATACTTAATCATGAGAGGCATATTCAATCATTAATTCCTGAAAGGGCTGGCCCTGACCCCGGTGGCCTGCGAGTTTTTCTACCCAACAAACCACGACTCAGCTCAGTATCTCCTTGTTTCCCAAAAGGTTTTGGTTTATCATTTCAGGCTGTCTGAGGGCCGAAACCATAACCGAGGATGGTGCATCATTGAAAAACGGGGAAGAAAAATTCAGCTGGAGCCGGTTCTATTCATTTCGAAGAGACATCCGTCGAGCTTATCCATCGGTCTACGGCATTAAAATAAGAAAGAAGCTTTTTGATGTGATTGCGGAAGAGCTGTCGGATGGAATGAAAATCCTCGATGTGGGCGCGTCTAACCGTGCGCTGGGCGACAAACTGCTTCGGAAGTTTCCCGCCATCACTTACAAGACCATGGATATTGACCGAGCCCAGGTCCACGATTATTACACTCTCGAAGAGATTTCAGAAACATTTGACATGATCATTCTCTCGGAAGTGATTGAGCACCTCGAGTTTCAGGAAGCCATGGCTATGGTGGATCAGCTTTTGACCCTGCTCACGAATCATGGGTCTTTAATCATTTCTACACCCAATATCCACCACCCCAACCGTTACTGGTGTGATCCGGACCACAAGACCCCCTACAGCTATGAGAGTGCCGGTGCGGCGCTCTTAACGGCAGGATTCAAAGTAACAAACATATATCGCATTTATAACGATCAGATCTTGAGAAGACTATTCCGCATCTACTTTGCATCCTATCTCCATCGCTACCTTAATGTTGATTTTGCAGCTTCTATAGTGGTGGTGGCAAAAAATATTCCTTGAATGGGCACAACACGAGGTTGCCGGCATTTCGGATCATTGATGAGAATCATGCCGCTAAAGCCAAAAGAAAGGGAATGGAACAACGATGGGTGACATCAATCAACTCCTTTTTATTCAAGAGCATGCATCACATTTTACCGGGCCGTTTCTCGAAGTTGGTTCCAAAGATTATGGAAGCACGCAAGACTTAAGAACGCTATTCGCGGATAGAGGGAAATATGTCGGGCTTGACATGGAAGACGGACCAGGCGTCGATGTCGTCTTAGATCTCACTGCAGAATTCGACCGCATTGATGAGCAGTTGGGCCATGTCCGCTTTGGAACAATTTTTTGCTTGAGCGTTTTGGAGCATTGCAGCCAACCCTTCAAGTTCGCAGAGAACACCACGAAACTCCTAAAAACTCAGGGCCAATTGTGTATATCCGTTCCCTTTGCCTGGCAGTATCATGGATATCCATCAGACTACTGGCGTTTTACTCAGGACGGTGTTCGGATTCTCTTTCCGGATCTGAAATTTGATTTCGCGGAAGGCGTCTCTGCCACCTCAAGAATGAAAGAATTCAAAAAACTGAATCAAGACGTAGGCAAGATCCCCTTCAGTTTTAACAAACACAGGAAAGAGGGCCACCCCTTCCGGGGGATTGAGGCCAAACTTCTGAAGCTGCTTTCCAAAATAGGCATTCTCACCTGGCTTTCAGGGTATAGATACGTTATGGCCCCGACGTCCATCTTCCTGATCGGAACGCGGCAAGACTCGTGACATGCCACACCCGAGGGATCGTTTGCCTCGAAATATGCCATCTCAGCTGATATGAAATGCCGCCCCACGGGAATCATCATGCAGACCCTGCTGGAAACAGAAGAGCATCATATATGCTTACAATTCCTTTTTCCATACGTTCTATGGCAAAAGACTCCATGACCCTCCTCCTCCCCTTTCCCCCCCTGATTCGATGGCGTTCTTCATCCATGTTTCGCATCCTCAGCATGGCACCGCCCATCTCTTGAATATCCATGGGATCGACAAAAACACCGCATTCACATCCATCGATGACTTCTCTGGAGGCTTCAATATCTGAAACAATGACGGGCAGCCTGGAGGCCATGGCTTCCAGAAGTGCGAGACCCAACCCTTCACTCAGGGAAGGAAAAACGAAGCAATCAAGTGATCTGAGGAACATCGGGATATCGCGTCTGTAACCCAGAAGGTGGACCTTCTCTTGAAGTCCGTGATCATGGATCAGGTCCTTCAAATCCATTTCCAGCTCCCCGCTCCCGGCTATCAAAAGAACTGTAGCCGGTTGGCGGCTTATCACGGCGGTAAAAGCTTTTACCAATCTTTCGTGGTTCTTGACAGCGGTAAGCCTGCCTACAACGCCAAACCAGTAGTTGTCTTCGTGGCCAGCCAAAATCTCACCACGAGCTTGTTCTTTTGATATACCGTCCATACTCAGGAGTTTGGAACATTCGATCCCATTCTGCACCGTGGTAACCCGTTGCTCCCTTAACCAGTTGTTGGTTCTCAGCACGTCTTTTTTCACAGAATTGGAAACTGTGATTATCCTACTCACTTTCTTATATAAGAATCGGTTGACGAGTTTACGTCTCAACGAGCGGGTACGTCCTGAACCATGTACGGTGGTTACAACGGGGATGCCCCCCGTTAAAACAGAAGTGAGCACGCCGTAGACGGTCGGTTTATGCCGCTGGCAGTGGATGAGATCAATACCTTTCTCTGTAACAATCTTCTTCAGCCGGTTCAACTTACTCAAGCTAACACCCCTGCGTTTGGATGATATGTGTTCGAGATAGACTGTCTCAATGCCGTTCTTCTCCAAACGTGTCTGGTTCTCCGGTCGCCCCCGGAGAAAACAAACGACACTCTCATATCGGCCCCGGTCGAGCCGGAGAAGAAGATCGTCGACGAGGGGATAGTCTCCCTGGTACTTGGAAAAGAGGTGTAGAATCTTCTTTACAGACATAGGGACCTGATTAGCATAGCCAGCTTCGGAGCATTTACGCTCAGGGCATATGTTTCCGACACCCGTTTTCTCCCAGCTAAACCCATGGTTTGTCTCTTTTTTGGATGTTCAATCAATGACGCAAGCCGTTTTTTCCAATCTGCCCCACTGCTTGCCCAGAACCCCTGCACGCCGTCCTCTATGATTTCCCGGTTCATCCCGACGGGTGAGCAAACAACCGGAAGCCCCGCCGCCATATATTGCAGGATTTTGAAACCACATTTCCCGCGACTGTATGGATCATCGGTGAGAGGCATGAGGCCGATGTCGAAAGAGCAAAGATCTGCTGCTTCCTCATCTCCACACCAGCGCTTCTCTTCCACGGGTATCCCCTGGAGGGAAGGAAAAGAGTCGGACACCACTTTGAGTCGCAGGTGAGGATATTCCTCGGCAAGACTCTTCAAATCTCCGCTGATGAGGTTTAGATAGTGGACGGTCGCCGTGCTGCCAATCCAGCCAAGGGTAACCGATTGACTCTCAATTGAATAGTCTTTGACTTGGTAACTCTCCAGAGGGACCGGGGTGGGAAGAACACTGATCTTCTCTGTTAGGCCTTGGGCCATACCCTTCAGATAAGCATTCCCCGCGATAACCCAATCCACATGTTTCAGGGTTCTTTCAAATGATCTGAGGCGCTTCCGACATTCTTGCCGTGACCGACGGGGATCCCTGAACATGACCGCATCGTCGTAGTCGTAAATCAGCCTTCTCGCTTTCTTCCTTAGGTAGCGGAAATCCAACCCCGACAGGAGTTTTTTCTGCAGGAACACCACATCAAAGTCAGCAAGCCTATTAAACAGCACTCTTCTTTTCAGCACACCTCTCTGCAAAACAAAGACATGGGCTTCATAACCTTCCTTTTCCAAATAGGGTAGGTACTGAAGAATGCGATAACGGGCACTCGGCTTTTCCATTCGGGTCACAAGAACCGCTATTTTCATTGAGCATCAAATTTCATGCAACAGAACCCTCCCAGGGCCATATAAAAATCATCATCCTAGATTTTGGAAAAGGTCCACATACTTTGCCAAGGAATCTTCCGGACTGAATGCTTCGGCCCGCTTTCGTGGCCGCCCCTGCCATGCGGGTTTATTTCGCAGTACCTCTTGAATCAGCCTTGCGAGCCCCTCCACGTCATTATGATGCTTCATGATATAACCATTGACCCCTGGCTCTATGGCTTCTGCCGCGCCGTTGTTGGGTGTCGTAATAACAGGGATATCGCAGGCCATTGCCTCCAAAACCACATTACTGAATGAGTCATACTGTGTGGGCAGCACCATACAGTCTGAAGCGCCATAGAGCCTGGGCATGTCGGAATGTTCCCCAAGAAATCGGACCCGGTGGGCAACATTCAATTGTTTCGCCAATGACCGAAACGCCTTTTCTTTTCCTCTGCCCGCCACCCAAACCACAACCGAACCCTCTTTGAGTAAAGCCACCGCCCGCATCAAAACCTCCAGCCCTTTTCGGCGGAAATTATTGGAGGCAAAGAGCACAACAGAATGATCCGTTTTCGTGCCCAACTCCGCTCTCACCACGGCAGAGTCTTCCTTCCACTTCGGATGGAACCGCACCAAATCAACGCCATTATAAATCACCTCTATCTTCTCTTCGGCCACATTATAAAAACGCAAAAGATTCTTTTTTTCTAGCTGCGAGTTGACAACCACCTTCTTTAAACGGGAGTTGGTCATGATACGCTTTTCGATCATGCGGTTTGCCCAGTAGACGGGTCGTGTAAGAAGGTGAACCCATCTGAGCACGAGATTGGGATTCTGTATCCGCAGCCAATTGGGGTAAATCCCGCTGCCTACGCGATAAACGTCAACCGGGTAGACCTGGGTGATCCCAAATGTGACGTCAATATTGAATGCCTGCAGCAACTTCTGGTACCCTCGGCAAAAGGACCAGACTTTCACGGAGGAGGGCTTTCTCCTATAGGTGATCTGTCGAAAACGGTCATCCAATCCCAAATCCCCGTCCACGGCCCCCCCCCAAATCTGCACATCCATTCCCTCGGCCACGAGACCCTTTGCCAGATTGACGGAAAATCTCTCGGCTCCTCCAATACTACTCGACCAGTCTCTCATGACCAGAGCAATTTTCTTTTTGGGGGGCTGGGACATGGTACTCATCGGGAAGTATGGAATCAGTCAGTCGTTCTGTTCGGCGAAGGATAACGCCAGCCCTTCAGCATCATCCTGGAGCGCGTCTTACTAAGCACCATCTCTTGCCACTTTTTTTTATCGTTCTTCAAATCCCGGTTCTCTTCAAGATAGGCAGAGAAGAAGCGAGCCCGATCGGACCGTGTAATGGCGGGCACCAAGCTCAAGTTGATCTGAACCAGATTCTTTACTCTTTTGCGATCCGGAAGTTTTTCGTATTTTCGAGTTCGCTCATTGTCAATCAAACTGATTATTGGAGGATCGCCATGCTGCACCAATACATTGCCCGGTCTAAGATCCCCTTGAAATATGCCCAGATGGTGCATCCGGCCAACAGTCATCCCAAGATGCTGAAGAAATTTCCGCTTCATGAGCATGCTCTCCCGATCCGTGCCGACGGGATAATTTGTCTTGATAAACGAATCAACACTCTGAGCGTCTCCAACCGCCTTGGTCACCATAAAACTTCGCTTCACTACACCGAGTGGCTTTTCTTCACCGATGCAAACCGGGGTCGCTGTGCGAAAACCGTTTGTCAGGAGCAAATGCGCTCCGTCCCAGGCCCTTCTGGCCCGAGATTTCCGCAATGTTACGGAAAGGCGATCCCGAAGGCCTCGAAAGAGAAATTCCTTAAAGTAAAAAGTGTCATCGGCTGTAACGCCGGGAAGTTCAAACCGGTAGACTCGAGCATAATCGGAGCTCTCGACTTGAGTAACCCGGGAAAGATCTCCCGATCGTATCGCGTCTATAAACGCATGCAGTTGAGGGACGTCATAGGAGGGATCAAGATAAAGGGTCAAGGCTCCTTTTCTGATCTGCTTCGTATGAATCGGATCACTCAACGCTGGGCAGGCATCCTCTGACAAAAGGCGGGTTGCATTCATAGCCTCGATTTGATCTTGCTCCGGCTATCTTTCTCCGGCGATGGCGGCGTATCGACTCTAAGCCTTGCACGCCGGGCCAGCACCTTGGCATGGTGTTTGGCGATACGACCTGATTTGTCCTCTATTTTTCGAACCAGGGCGAGATCGGCTTCGGTCAAACGCTCTTTTTCCAGGTAGGTTTTCATGAAACGGAGGCGATCGGTCCGGGTGAAACAGTCGGTTTCGGCAGCGGAAAAATAGACCTGGGCCAGATCCTTCACAATTCGTGACGTACGCAGTGTTTTCGGCGCTTTCAACCGCTGCAGGTCAATCAGATAGAGGATGAACCGCCCCTCCGGCCGGGGCGCGATCAGGATATGACCCAGGTAGAAATCCTGATGATGGAATCCGGCGGCATGAAGCTTGCGTGCAAGACCGGCCACGGCGCGAATGATCGCTCTCTTGTGCCATATGAGTTTGGGATCGCCGAGCCCTTGTTCGAAGTGAGTCGGAAGATAGGTCTCCAACTTCTCCGCGCCGTAGAGATGCTCCGTCAGGGTCAGCGCCCTGTATGGCAATCCCCACTTTCGCATGGCGCCGAAGGCCACAGGAACCATGGTCTCAATGCCGATGGCATGAAGTTTGAGGATCTTGTCCCACTCGTTTTCAGCGCCTTCCCCAATGCTGAATCCGGTGAAAAGAGCCTTGAGTCTGTCAACGAAGGGGGGATGGTGCTTCTTCAGGTGGAAGACCTGAGGCCGTCCGTCTGCCCCGTTCAGACAGATCCGATTCACCGAACGGAAGCGGTTCTCCTTGAACGTCTCACCGCCTCTATAACCGTAAAGATTCTGGAAATCGTCAAGACCCTGGGATTTTAGAATCTGTTGGAAATCGGAGTGGATCAACAAACCCTTGGACTCAATAAAACGAAATTGCTTCACGCCTGCCTTATGTTGTTCTCCCCATCACCATCGAACACCACTGGAACCGATTGCATGCCTGGATTTATGAGCCTCGTGGTCATGCTCCTTCTTCGAATTCTACGATTGATTCTCTGCAAAACCCTTGAAATATTCGATGGTCGGCTTGAGACCCTCTTCAAGCATTACCGTGGGACTCCAGCCTAGACGCTTGCGGGCAAGAGTGATATCGGGCTTGCGCCGGACAGGATCGTCCTGGGGCAATGGCTTGGTAACAATCCTGGAAGCAGAGCCGGTCATTTCAATAACTTTTTCTGCCAGCTGCCGAATCGTAAACTCGGTGGGATTCCCCAGATTGACGGGACCCGAAAAGCCATCCTCACTGTTCATCAGACGAACAAACCCTTCGATGAGATCATCGACGTAACAGAAACTCCGGGTCTGACTCCCGTCTCCATAGAGGGTGATATCGCTCCCATTCAAGGCTTGCATGATGAAGTTACTCACCACGCGCCCGTCATTGGGATGCATATTGGGGCCGTAAGTGTTGAATATACGAGCCACTTTTATTTCGAGACCGTGCTGGCGACGGTAATCGAAGAACAGGGTCTCGGCACAACGTTTTCCTTCGTCGTAGCACGAGCGAAGCCCGATGGGATTGACGTTGCCCCAGTAATCTTCCGTCTGGGGATGAACGGTGGGATCACCGTAAACCTCCGAGGTGGAAGCCTGGAGGATCTTGGCCTTCACCCGCTTGGCCAATCCCAGCATGTTGATGGCACCGTGTACGGAGGTCTTGGTGGTTTGCACCGGATCAAACTGGTAGTGAATGGGGGAAGCCGGGCAGGCCAGATTATAGATTTCATCCACCTCCACATAGAGTGGAAAACAGATGTCGTGCCGCAGGATTTCGAAATAGGGGTTGGACACGAGGTGCGCGATATTTCTCCGGCGCCCTGTAAAAAAGTTGTCCACGCAAACCACCTCATGTTTTTCGTTGAGCAGCCTTTCACAGAGATGGGAACCGAGGAACCCCGAACCGCCGGTGACCAGAATCCGTTTCGAAGAATCGTAGTTTTTCATTAAAAGTCGCCTCCCAATATATTATGCATTCTACTCAATAGGCATGTTTGTGGATAAAGCCCTTCCAGATCGTTAACCACAATATTTTTAAGTCAAACGTCAGGTTCCAATGCTCAATATAATAGAGATCATATTTTATCCGCTTTTTCAGAGAGGTGTTACCTCTCCAGCCGTTTACCTGGGCCCATCCCGTGATACCGGCCTTCATTTTGTGCCTCAACAAGTATCGTGGAATATTTTCTTGAAAATCATGAATGAACTCCGGCCTCTCCGGCCGCGGCCCGACAACACTCATATCGCCTTTGATCACGTTGAAAAACTGGGGCAGTTCATCAAGACTTGTTTTGCGTAAGAAAGTTCCGAACTTTGTTCGGCGCGGATCGTTTTCCTTCGCCCAGACAGGTCCTGTCTCTTTCTCCGCATCAACCCCCATTGTACGAAATTTTAACATGTCAAACACTTTCCCATCGAGTCCCGCTCGTTCTTGTCGATAAAATATGGGACCCGGCGAAGTCAACTTAACCATCACTGCAATAAGCAGCATCAGGGGAAGTGTGACAATAATCGCCACCCCGGATATCAGGATATCCGAGACCCGCTTTAATACGATGTCCCAACCATAAAGTGGTGAATCCTGTATATTCAGAATCGGCAAACCTTCGAAAACTTCAACACCGCCGCAGAACGGAAAAAAGCTGAAATAATCGGGCACGACTTTGATCGTAACCGGTTCTTTCCCGATCGACTGCCGAATCCCTTCCAATTCCCCCATTTCCGAAAAGGGCACGGCGACAAAAATCTGATCGATTGCCTGTTCCTGAAGTATGGATGTTATCTCGTTGTATATCCCGAAGATTTCTTTCCCTTGCACTCTCTTGCCGACCCGCTCCGGTCTACTGCTCAGCAAACCGACTACGTTTAGCCCCAATTCAGGATGGCCCTTCAGCTTCATAATGAGGTTCCGGGCCAGAACCCCATCGCCCACGATAATTATGTGACGTTGATTATAACCGAGCCTCCGGAAAAACCGAAGACTTTCTCGGAACAGCGCTCTCGACATGCTGAGCACAAGGATGCTCAACACCCAGAAGTAGATAAAAACGACGCGGGAGAATTCAAACTTTTTCACAAAGAATGTTATTGCAATGAGGACAACCACGGCAGTGGAGCAGGCTTTGGCAATGTCAAGAATCTCGCCCAAATGTGACGTGATTCTGCGGGGACGATAAAGGTTGAAGGCTTTAAAAATAAAAACCCAGACGATTAGAATAGGCAATATAAGCAATAAATAAGGTTTTATCGGAGGAACACCATTATAGAGAGGGATCCAATCCGTATTAAATCTGAGCCAATATGCTGCCAGCCACAACACAGAAATGATGAGCAGATCGAATATGAACAGCATGCTCTTAAAGAATTGACTGTGTTTCTTCAGCATCTCAGTTCATTCCGGCAAAACGCAGGCAATGGAACGCCAAGCAAATACTTCCCTGACCTGTTTGGTCATCACAGGATCACGGTCATCAGGCCATACTTCCTGGAACAGCAAGCTATTGGGCAGACATTTTGAAGACATGGGTCAAACCTCCGACCACTCCCGCAAACTGCGCCAGACCGCGGGCAAAAAGGAAAAACGGAGCGAAAAGACAGACCTTGAGATCTTTCTTCGATACCCGCGCCAGGAAAGGTCCCGAGAGAGCAAGAAAGACAATCACCAAGCCCCCTGAAACGAACCCGGCAGACGACATGAGGCTTTCCGCCAAGAGCGATACCAGTATGGCCGGGGCCATGAGCAACTGAAGCTTCATGGTCTGGGGCGTATGAGAATCTGAAACCGTCTTACTGGGATTCTTTTTAATCGCCAACATCCGCCAATAGGCAAACTTGTATTTCTTCTTG
>CAYUBU010000079.1:0-6526 GCA_964443105.1 uncultured Nitrospirota bacterium | reverse complement strand
TGATGGTAGGGCGGATCTTACTGAACTACACGGGGACTTGTCAAGGGCAAAACCAACAAGGTTCCCCGGTGCTGCAGTCGTTAGAGATCGTGCTATTCACCAAAGGCCAGCGACTGGAAGACCCAGAATCTGGCCCCCCTTTGCCAGGCGTCGGTCGGGAGTCCCGCCTTCCGGCACAGGTTTCTGAGGGTGGTTTCCCGGTCCCATCCCTGCTCCGAGGCGACCTGAGGGAGAAAAACGGCCCGTCTCCCTTCCGCTTCCATCATGATTCCGTGCTTTCCCGGGATAAAGGCATCGGAGTTCGGTATCTCTTCCTTGGGCGTCAAAACGGAGATCTTGATCCCGATCTGGGCCAGTTCCCCGGTTTCCACGGCGGGGAACCGGGTATCTCTCGTTGCGGCGGAAATGGTATTCTCCATCACTGCCAGGTAGAGAGGCTTGATCGGTTCCATGGTGCCGATGCAGCCGCGAAGTTCATGATTTTTTTCGAGCGTAACAAAGACGCCGGCCGGTTCTTTTAGTTCTTCAGTGATTTCAAAGTCCGAAGGCGGCGCCGTCAACTCTTTGAGTCCGGAGGTGAGGTTTTCCAACGTGTAACGGGCGAGCCGGAGGAGTGTTTTCTTCTCGTCGCCACTGAGGTTCATGGGCTATGTCTCTTCTGTGAATAGGACCGACAAGAAGAGCCGTCTCACATTTCGGAGTGACATCCCCTTTTTAAGATGCGGGCCGGCTTGTTTGATTGACCTATCCCCTGATCCCCTTCAGGCGGGTTATTCGGGTTCGCTGGAGCCTCCGAAGAAATCCTCGGGCTTCAGGCTCTGCAGCTCAGTCTTGAACTGCTCCACCTCATCATCGGATATCGGTTTATGGATTACGGGGCACTTGTCCAGAACCGCCTGGCTGATATAAATGGGTGAATCGAGCCGTACTGCCAGGGCGATGGCATCACTGGGCCTTGAATCGATGGCATGGGCCTTCTTGCCGTCGTGCATATTGATGACAGCGTAATAGGTGTTGTCCTTCAGGTCGGACACGGTGACCTTCTCAATCCGCATGTCGAGGGTTTGCACCATATTGGCCATGAGATCGTGGGTCATGGGTCTGGGCATCTTCTCATTCTGTAATTTGTAAACAATGGCATTGCCCTCATTCACGCCGATCCAGATCGGGATCAGCCGCGTGCCGCCCACCTCTTCCAGGTAGATGACGTATTGGGTCGGCATGGGAATGAGCATGAGGGAGAAGATCTTGAATTCTTTCATGATCGGCCGCCTTTCGCACAGCGCATGGTGAGGAGGTATACGTGTCGTAGAGGCATGATCATCATGTACTGACCAACCTGCTGCCCATCATATCAGACGAACCAATAGATGGCAAGGGAGGCCCCGCTTTCCCGCCCCTGCCGGGTCTGAGAGGAGAGCCTGCAGGGTAAGGGGGCACCGTTGACGCTGTTCTGGATTCTTGAGTTCCGTTCTGCTATAAATGACTGGAACCAGTCAAACTTCTTGGAGGAGAAGATGAACCGTGTCTTACAGGCAATCCGGGAGCGCAGGAGCATCCGCAGGTTTACCGAGGCCAGAGTGAGTGAAGAGGTTTTACAGTCGATCCTGGAGGCGGGGCGATGGGCGCCTTCGGGCTTGAACAATCAGCCCTGGCGGTTTGTGACCATTGTCGACGCCTCCATGCGCAAGGCCGTTTCGGAGCGGACCAAATATAAGAAAGTGATGGAAGCGGCTCCGCTCCATATAGCTGTTTTTCTCGATGCCGACCATTCGTACAACCGGACCAAAGATGTTCAGGGCATCGGGGCCTGCCTTCAGAATATGCTCCTTGCGGTCCATAGTCTCGGACTGGGCGCTGTCTGGATGGGGGAGATTCTCAATCGGCGGGAAGAGGTGGAGAAGATACTCGGGGTGCCGGAAAGTTATGAACTCATGGCCGTACTCGCCGTGGGGCACCCGGCAGGGCCTCCCGCGGATTCAGAGAGAAAGCCGCTGTCGGAACTGGTTTTCAAGACCTTCTGATCAGACGGGGAGAAATTCAGTCTTCCTCGAGAAGAAACTTCTCTACATCGAGGGCGGCCATGCAGCCCATGCCGGCGGCCGTTACCGCCTGCTTGTAGACGTGATCCGCGACATCACCGGCGGCGTACACCCCGGGTATGCTGGTGGCCGTTTTCCCATGGAGAACGACGTAGCCGTCGTCGTCAAGTTCCACATGGCCCTTGAAGACCCGGGTGTTGGGGTCGTGGCCGATCCCCATGAAGACGCCGTCGCAGGGAAACTCCGTCTCTTCTCCCGTCTTCACATTCTTCAGCCGCACGCCGGTCACATGCCCCGCTTCTTCCCCCAGAATTTCGGTCACCACCGAATCCCAGACGAAGTCTATTTTTTCGTTGGCGAAGCCGCGATCCTGCATGATTTTGGAGGCCCTGAGCTCATCTCTTCTGTGGACCACGGTTACCTTGCTGGCGAAGCGGGTGAGAAAGGTGGCTTCCTCCATGGCCGTGTCTCCCCCGCCGACCACGATGAGTTCCTTGTCCCGGAAGAAGAAGCCGTCGCAGGTGGCACAGGCAGAGACACCCTTTCCCCGCATCTTGGTTTCCGACGGGATGTTGAGCCACCGGGCTGAGGCTCCTGTGGCGATAATAACCGCCTTGGCCTCTATCTCTTTCTTGTCGTCCAGGCTGATGGTAAAGGGGCGCTTCGAGAAATCGACAGACGTGACTTCACCGTAGAGCACCTCCGTCTCGAAGCGGACGGCCTGTTTTTTCATTTCCTCCATCAGTTCAGGGCCCATGATCCCCTTGGAGAACCCGGGGTAGTTTTCGACCTCTGTGGTAATGGTCAACTGGCCTCCAGGCTGGGGACCCTCGATGAGTACGGGGTTCAGCTCTGCCCGGCCGTTGTAAATGGCGGCTGCGTAACCAGCCGGTCCGGAGCCGATGATCACTACATTGCGGACCATGTCTTCCTCCTCTTGACGCATACTTTTTATTGAACACTAAAGTCGTGATTTTAATGGGGCATTGACTATTTGTAAAGCCTTTTTGTGGAACTCACTCGTTCCGTAATACCCTTTTTGACAAATGGGTGCCAAAACGATCATCTCTCACTCCATCTTTGACAGCAGGACGGTACCCTCTTTCTCCAGTCGGGATGGCCGCTTTTCCATCAAAGGGAAAAGGTGAAACATGGGCCCGGACCGATGGCCTTGAAAACGCCCACGGGCAGCACCTGCGTCCTGAGGCACGAAAGATCCCCACACCCTGTGAAAACTGTTGGTTTTTCTTGATTTAGCAGACAAAAATATGATAATTAGAACGGTCTTAATTGAAAGCCTTTCTCAGAGGTGCCGACGGGCATGATTGTACCACTTTTGGATCTCAAGGGGCAGTATCTTTCGTTCAAAGAGGAGCTGCTCCCCGAAATACATCGGCTCTTCGACTCTCAGCTCTTTATCCTCGGCAAACCGGTGGAGACACTCGAGGCTGAAATCGCCGCCTACTGCGGCGTGAATCACGCGGTCGGTGTTGCTTCCGGTTCCGATGCCCTCCTTCTGTCTCTCATGGCGGCCGGTATCGGGCCCGATGACGAGGTGATTACCACCCCCTATACCTTCTTTGCCACGGTGAGCGCGATCGTCCGCTTGGGCGCCAGAGCCGTTCTCGTAGACATTGAGCCCCGGTCATTCAACATGAATCCCGCACTCATCGAAGAAAAAGTGACGGCAAAGACCCGGGCAATCCTGCCGGTACACCTCTACGGGCAGGTTGCGGAGATGGGATCCATTCAGTCCATTGCCGCCGACCATGGTCTGCTGGTGATCGAAGATGCCGCTCAGGCCATCGGGGCGAAATATGGCGGCAAGCGAGCAGGCGGCCTGGGGGATGCGGGGTGCCTTTCTTTTTTCCCCACGAAGAATCTCGGGGGCTTCGGGGATGGCGGCATGGTTGTTACCGACGATGGGGCCATGGCCCACAAAATTCAAATTCTCCGGGTGCACGGCATGGAACCGAAATACGTGCACCCCTATGTGGGGATCAACAGCCGGCTTGATGCCCTTCAGGCTGTGGTGCTCTCTCTCAAGCTCAAGCACCTTGACCGTTGGCAAGAGCATCGCCGAGAGAATGCCGATCTCTATAACCGTCTCTTTCACAACTCCGGCCTGGTGGAAGATGGGAAGGTGGTCCTTCCCCCGGAAGTATATTGCGAAGGCCCGGAAGCGAGAGAGGCCAATACCCATGTGTACAATCAGTATGTGATCCGGGTAGAGGATCGGGATCGCTTGCGGGCTTATCTCGCGGAAGAGGGGATCGGGACCGAGGTCTATTACCCCATTCCCCTTCATCTACAGGAATGCTTCGGGCCCCTGGGGTACGGCCGGGGAGACTTCCCGGAATCGGAACAAGCGGCGGAGGAGACTCTGGCGCTGCCCATCTACCCGGAATTGACTGACGAGATGCAGGCCTGCGTCGTCGACCACATCGGGGCCTACTTTCAGAACAGAGCATAAAGAGCAGTTCTGCCGCGTCCGCTGTTTTCCGGTGCCCTTGATTGATTGCTTTCCTGTAACCCACGGGGCGGAGCTGTGTCAACGTAGCATTTCCAGCAATCTGGTAGGTCGCGTAAGTCTTGATCCAATTGCCAATATTTAGCTGGAAGCCTATCAGTTATTAGATAGTGTCCATCCGGAAACGCTTCACCTCTGGATGGTTACACTAAATTGTTTCCAATTCGGAAACTGCCAATTTTGTGAAAGGTCAAGAAGATCAAGGAATTACGCGGAGACGTACTCGAGTACGTTGCACAAGTAATTCCGCAGATCGACGCAGAGGTTTCGCAAAAGGGGCGTTTCCGGATGGAAACTAGATAACTTCATTCGCTGGGAAATTATATACGAAGGAAACTTGCATGCGAGAGAATGAGAAAATGGTGTACGTGCGGGAAGAGAATGATGAAGTTGAGCTGATCGACTTGATCACAGTTCTCTGCAACTGGAAAAAAACAATAATCCTGGGCACTGTCGGCTTAATGCTGGTGACCGGGATCGTAAGTTTTCTCCTGCCGCCGGTTTACCGGGCGGCGACGATTATAGAAATTGGTTCGGTGGAAGAGAAAGAAAATCAGAGGCGGTTGATAGAGGAACCGGTTGCCCTCGTTGAGAAAGTGAAGGGGCAGGTTTACGACGAGGCAATTCGGACAAGGCTGAATATCTCCGAATCGGACTATCCTGAAATCAAAGTGATGACGCCGAAAGGCACAAGTCTGGTTGAAATCACCATCGACACGCCAAAGAAAGTTCGGGCACTCAAGGTTTTACAAGTTCTGGATGAGTTAATCTTAAAGGAGCATTCAGAGATTATCCGGCTGGAGAAGTTCAATATCCAGAAGCGGATCGAGGATAAGGCGAACGAGATCAATCTCGTCAACCAGATTAAGAAAAGTATCAGCGAGAAACTCAAACTGGTTAAAAAGGGCAAAGAACAGCTTGTGAAACAGATCGATGAGGTGAGTGTCCGAATCGCAGAGTTGGAGAAAGAAAAATCCCGGATGGACGGGCGGGCCAATCCCGACAATACCCTGAGCCTTCTATTGTTCAGCAACGAGATCCAGGAAAACCGGCGTTATTACCACGAACTTCAGGATCGTCTTAACATCGGCCTGGAAAAGGAGGCGCGCGGCCTCCTCGATGAACTCACCCAGCAGGACAAGAATCTCAAAACACTGCTTCTTTACAAGGAGGGGCTGGAAACGCAGTTGGAGGCCTTTCGGGACACTCGCATCGCAAGAAAGCCGACTTATGGTGCAAAACCTGTGAAACCGAAAAAGAAGTTGAATGTTATCATTGCCGGAGTTACCGGGTTTACAATACTGGTGTTTGCGGCGTTCTTTATGACCTATCTGCAGGAAGCCAGGAAGAGTAGAATCGCAGGAGGGGTGCCTGAATACGAAGATTCTCATTATGACCCCAATGAAGAGGTAGACCTATGAAAAAGGCTTTGATCACCGGAATTACGGGCCAGGACGGTGCCTATCTGGCGGAGTTCTTATTGAAGAAAGGATACGAAGTTCATGGTATCAAGCGTCGGACCTCTCTTTTCAATACAGACCGTATCGACCATCTCTACCAGGACCCCCATGAAAAAGGCCGGCGCCTCATTCTCCACTATGGCGATATGACCGACTCGAGCAGCCTCGTCCGGGTGATTCAACAGGTTCAGCCCGACGAAGTCTACAATCTGGCCGCCCAGAGTCACGTGGCCGTCTCTTTTGAAGAGCCCGAGTATACGGCAGACTCGGACGCCCTAGGGGCCCTGCGTCTCCTGGAAGCCATCCGCATTCTGGGTCTGGAAAAGAAGACCCGCTACTATCAGGCCTCTACCTCCGAGCTCTACGGGCTTGTTCAGGAAACGCCGCAGACGGAGAAGACCCCCTTCTACCCTAGGTCTCCTTACGGTGTGGCCAAGCTCTATGCCTACTGGATTACAGTCAACTATCGGGAAGCGTATGGGATGTACGCCTGC
>CAYUBU010000078.1:0-2954 GCA_964443105.1 uncultured Nitrospirota bacterium | reverse complement strand
GTCCCGCCAATGTGCATCAGATTCTTGATAGTGGCATCAACCTCGTCAACCTGGGGACACGGCAGCCCGGGCTCAAGGTCGACCGAAACTATGACCCCAGCCTCCCGGAAGTTTACGGCGACCCCGACCAACTGGCCCAGGTCTTCCTCAACATTTTTCACAATGCCGTTGATGCCATGAAAGAGTCAGGCACCCTGACCTTGACAACGCGCATCCTTCCAGGCTACAGAGTCGAGAAGGAGACCGGCGAGAAGAGGCAAATGATTGCTGTGGTCGTTGCCGACGAGGGGTGCGGTATGGAGGCCGGGGAGCTGGAACGGATCTTTGATCCTTTTTTCTCCACCAAGTCCACAGGCGTCGGGCTGGGTCTTGCCGTCTGCCACCGGATCATCGAAGAACATGGCGGCAAGATCGACGTAGAGAGTCAAAAAGGTTCGGGGACTACATTTAAAGTCAGCCTGCCCATGGCGGTTGCGGGCTCCGGAAACCAGGCACCGGAACATGTTTGAATAGACGGAAAGGGAGACTCGGGAAAGAGATGGTCGAAAACAAAATTCTGGTCATTGACGACGACAAGAGCATTCGCTGGGTTATCCAGAAAGCGCTGGAAAAGGAGGGACATCAGGTTGTTGCCCTGGAAAGTGCTGATGAGGGGCTGGTGCGCCTTAAGCAGGAAACCTTTCCGTTGATTATTCTGGATATCCGCATGCCCGGAATGTCGGGCCTGGAGTTTTTGAAGAAGATATACAAACCCGACTTGCCCTGTCAGGTGATTATCATGACTGCCGACGCCACCATGCAGAATGCCGTTGAAGCGATGAAGTGGGGCGCCTTTGATTACTTGACCAAGCCCGTCGATATGGACGCCTTGAAGATTACCATCGACAAAGCCTTTGAGGTTCAAAAACTCAATGATGAAGTCAAAACGCTGAAGGATGAAATCCGGGAGAAGTTTGAGGCGGACACCGTCATCGGCGAGAGTTCGGTCATGCAGGAGATATTCAAAACAATCGGCAAGATCGCGGCCAAAGATGTGACCGTCCTGCTGACAGGGGAGAGCGGCACCGGCAAGGAGGTCATTGCCAGAGCCATCCATTATAACAGCCACAGGCTCGGTAAGCCTTTCGTCCCCGTGAATCTGACAGCCATCCCCGGGGAACTGATGGAGTCGGAACTTTTCGGCCATGAAAAGGGGGCCTTCACCGGGGCCGGTAACCTGAAGATCGGAAAGTTCGAACAGGCCGGGGGAGGCACCCTGTTTCTCGACGAGATTGGAGATCTGCAGACAGATCTCCAGACAAAGCTGCTCCGGGTTCTGCAGGAGAAGGAGATTGAACGGGTGGGCGGCACCGGAGCCATTCCCGTCGATGTCCGCATCCTGGCAGCCACCAACAGCAACCTGGAGGAAAAGGTGCGGTGTGGAGAGTTTCGAGACGACCTCTTTTTCCGTTTGAATGTGGTGCCCATCCGTATTCCCCCTCTCAGGGAGCGAAAAGCAGACATACCGCTGCTGCTCAACTTCTTCATCGACAAGGCGCGGCATGAGTTGGACTCTCAGGTGACGGGATTTACCCGGGAGACCCTGAAGTATCTCCACGACCATGACTGGCCCGGCAATGTCCGGGAATTGGAGAACCTGGTCAAGCGGGCCGTCGTTATGACGAGCGGGAAGAACCTCACTCCCGAGTCATTCTCCAGCCTGTTGGGCAACAGACGGGTTGCCGTAAATCATCAGAAAGGTAACTTCAGTCTTCTTGTTCGAAACAGTCTCTCTGAGTTTGTGACCCGAATGGTTCAGGCCGACGCAAGGGATATGCGGAAGCTGATTATAGACCAGGTGGAAATGCCGCTCATCGAAATGGTATTGAAAGAAGTGGGCGGCAACCAGATCAGGGCAGCACAGCTGCTCGGGATCAACCGGAACACTTTGCGAAAAAAAATAAAGGAGTTTGGTATTGACCCCAAGAACAAGAAGAACCGGTCCCGATAACCGTGGACGGTTCTGTCGGTTGCAGGGCGTCGGCCCCGTTTCCTGCCGTTTTTATTCTTGACAACGCAGGCATGGGTTGCTATTTTATTTCCTGCAAACCTAACCGGGACAATAATTTCACATTAATCTAATCCACATAAACTACTTTATTCAGGGGAGGACGCTTCATGACAAAGGCAGAGTTGATCGAAAAAATGGCCACCGATTCCAAAATCACCAAGGCCGCCGCCGGTAAGGCGCTGGACTCATTCACCACCCAGGTGACAAAGAGCTTGAAGAAGGGCAACCGGGTGACCCTGGTTGGATTCGGTTCCTTCTCCGTGGTCAAACGGAAAGCCCGGATGGGCCGCAACCCCAAGACCGGTGAGGCCATCAAGATCAAAGCGAAGAAGGTCGCCAAGTTTTCCCCGGGGAAAGGACTGAATTCCTCCCTTTAAGAAAGAAGACGGGCATCCTGCAGAGTTCTTTCAAGAAAGGCCATTGGCCTTTAAGGCGAACCCGTTTGCAGCAATAACGGAGCAATCTCAGAGACCGTATGAGGCAATGCGCAAAGCGCATTGCCTCATTTTTTGTCTTGACAAATTCTTGTAAAATCAAGTAAATTGCCACGACGTTTTTAGGAAAATAGGCGGTTAGCTCAGTTGGTTAGAGCGCCACGTTGACATCGTGGAGGTCGCTGGTTCAAATCCAGTACCGCCTACCATATGAATCGTACACCGGGTCGGGGATATTTGTGTAACAACCAGAGGGTCAAGGCAAGGGCATCACAGCAGAAAGATCACGGTGTGATGCCCTATCTGTTTGTGGGCAGAAGAGAATAGTGGATTCAAAGAAAATCACCGTAGCCCTTGATGAAGGGCGGTCAGCTGACTTTGAGCCGGGAACGGAGATATACAAGATGCTCAAGGTCCTGGCCCCCGGGGCCAAAACCAAGCCCGTTGCTGCGACCTGGAATGGCCGACTT
>CAYUBU010000077.1:0-6227 GCA_964443105.1 uncultured Nitrospirota bacterium | reverse complement strand
GCCTAAATATTAGGCAATGTGGGAAATGTCGTGTTTCTCCGCTTTTTGTACAGCCAGAAAGCTCTACTTTCTACATGTCTACCGGAAGGGGAAGCTTACGCTTTCAGGGGGGGGAAGGTCACAGCCTCTAACTCTATGCTTATTTCGATTTTCGGCTAAATAGAGGAGTATGGCATAATCCTTGTCATGGGAGATATCTCGGGAGAAGATTTCTCCCACGACGAGAAGGCCTGGAAGGATTGGTGGTCGGACCAGGAGTGATTTTGATTGAAATTGACAGAGGTGAGCATAATGGGAAATCCATTTAAGGGTCAATTCTTAAGAAAAGGGCTGGTGACCAAGAAACAGGCCAACAAGGCGAAACATGAGCAGCGTCTTTCCCGTTCGAAGAAAGGCAAAGAGAAGATCCAGGAAGATGATGGGCTCCAGAAGAGAATCCAACAGACCCTTCATGAGCAGTCGGTCCGGGCCAGAGAACTGAATCGTCACCAAAATGAGATAGCTAAGAAAAAGGAAATTCAAGGCCAGATAAGGCAGATAATCAAGCAAAACAGGATTGAGACTGAGGGTGACATTTCCTATCATTTTGTTGACGGCAAAAAGATAAAGAAACTCTATGTCGCCAAAGAAATTGTTGATGGTCTAAGTAAAGGCAGAATGGGCATTGTCAAGCAGGATGAGCACTATGTCGTTGTCCCGGCAAAAGCCGCTTGTCAGATTCAGGATCGCAAAACGGAGTCTCTCATCCTCCTTAATTCACAGGTAAGAGAAGAGTTGGATCCCGATGATCCCTATGCCGAGTTCCCTATACCTGATGATTATGAATGGTGATTTGCGCATTTCAAAGGAAGTTGTATAGTGCGGACTCACATTATTAACTGAAACAGAAGGTGAACATTTTGAAAAAAATAATCGGAACGCACAGCGGATCTTTCCACGCTGATGATGTATTTGCTGTAGCATCCCTGTCGTTGCTGTACCCGGATTATGAAATATACCGTTCCCGAGATCCTGAAATCTGGGAAAGGTGTGATTTTCTGGTCGACGTCGGCGGGTCGTACGATCACAACAATAGAATATATGACCATCATTTCCGAAATGGGCCCACCTATGAAGACGGTCTGCCGATGTCATCCATTGGACTTGTCTGGAAGCATTACGGTGCTGATATATGCAAAAGTTCGGAAATAGCTGGTCAGGTCTGCCGGCTGCTGATCCGCGGGCTCGATGCAAATGATAGCGGGATCACGTTATCGGTTAAGCGTGAAGGAACTCCGGATGTTCAGGAAATTTCGTTAAGCAAATCTATCGCAATAATGAATCACCTGAATTCGGCGTCCGCTGATACTGCATTTGCCGCTGAAGTCGATCGAGCCCGGCTTTTTCTTCAGGCAGTCATTGCTGATTCCGAAATATGGGTCAACAGCAAGGAAGAGGTCGAATCAGCTCTCAAAGAGGCCCTTAAAGAAGATCTTTCATATATCGAAGTGAGTGAGAACTGTATGTGGCAGGAGCACCTTTTGAAAAGCGATACCAATGACTCAATACTGTACACCCTCTACCAACGTGGTCTTAAATGGTATGTCAGGGCTGTCCCCTCCGGAGAAGCCGGCTATAAAAACCGCAGGGATTTCCCTGAAGAGTGGGGCGGCTTGAGTGGCGAAGAATTTTCACAGGCAGCGGGAATCGCAGATGGAATATTCTGCCACCAAAGTCTATTCATATGTGCGGTGAAGTCTAAAGAATCAGCCCTGTCTTTGATACACAAATCTTCAGTTAATTGAGTGACCTGCCCCATCTGATCGGTCCACTTCCTGGGCTAGTGTAATGAGCCTACGGTGCCTTTTAATGCCCGGCACCGATCCCTTTAAAGCTCAAGGGATAGATGATTTAGCCCTGGGGACAAGGTACGTCCCTTGGGTGTACTGCAAGATATGTTGGCTGAAGCTACTCTTTCAACGAGTTGTATTTTTCAGTGTATTGCAGGACTGCCCACACATAAGCGGAGTGACTCCAGGTAAGGGGTGAAACAGAGAGGGGAGCACCGCTCAGCGGATGTACCTGTTCAGCAAGGACTCCGGAAGGGAGCGCATTGTTTCCACACCACTCAAGATAAGGGATCGCTTCGTGAAGTTCCTGAAGATTTTCGGCACGGAGGATGTAATACTCTCCCAGCCAGAGCGTCGCGATAAACCAGGGGTTTCCGGGAATGCTGTCAGGAGTGTCGTCCGCCCGCCAGTAGTTATCGTTCTGGTAGCGGGCACAGCCTCCGACAGGGGTGTTGAGCCATAACTGGCTGCGTATCGCTTCTGCCGTTTTGACCATCCTCGGATCCTTGGGCGGCAACACTTCCAGGGTCGCAAGGCTCAGCAGACTGACATCGATCACCTCGTCGAGTTCATAGCCGATCTCTTTGCGATAACCCGAGCGGGCATACCTCTCAAGGCCGGGAGAGTACAAGTGTTCAACAATCCCCGCCTTCATCTGATCGGCAACCTTGTCGTAGGTTTCGGCCAGGGGCAGATCCCGAAAAAGCCTCGCAAAATTCGCCGCCGCTCTGAGGCCGGATATCACCGCTGCCACCGTGTAGGCATGCGTGCCGTATCGCTCCTCCCAGAGATCGTAGGAGGAAATGGGCAGCAGCGTTTCGGGATCGCGATGCGTAACCATGAAGTCGGCGGACTTTATTACCAGCTCTTTGTAGAGAGGTCTGATGAATTCTATGTCTTTGGTGGATTGATAGTGAATCCACAGAGCCCAGAGAACCAGAGCGGTCGAGTCTTCCTGGATGGGAAGGACCTCTTCTCCATCCGAAAACCAGGAGTGCCAGTTGCTGGCCAATGATCCGTCAGGGTTGTAGTGCTGGAATAGATACCCCTCCTCCGAAAGCGCTCGAGAGCAGAACGCGAAAAATCTCTGGCACACATGCCAATAGCCGGCTTTTGCCAGGGCGGCGCCGACGAAGGCTCCGTCGCGACCCCACATGTAAGAATAGGTATCCCTGCCGAAGCGAATGATATCGGAGTCGTTGGCGGCGGTTATCGCACCTCGGTTGTCGATCTGTGTTCTCAAAACGAGAAGGCTCCGGTTGAAAATATCGGTGACCGACTTGGGCAGGTCCCCGGAAGGTCTGTGCTCTTTCTGGACCCACGCCGTCCAGTAATCCGACGTTCGTCTGATCATTTCAGCCGGGGTTGTCTCTAAAACGGTCTGATTGAGCTGGGCCACCTCATGGTGGTCGGTGCCCGCGGCCACCCAGTAATAAGCCGTTGCTTTCCCGCCTGGAGTCAGGTCAAGCCATAATCCGACCGCGGAATCGGCAGACCCCCAGGCGACAGGATTTCCGCTCAGTTCACCGTCTTCGGCGTCCTTCCAGGTGCCCAGCCTCCCCGGGCCTTCCTTGTCCCCGCAGGCGAAGTGCTGGATCCCTTCCTTCCCTGGATCGAGACAATTGATAAGGAAGTAGCGATTGGCTTTGTAGTGGATGAGACAGCGGGTTCGTGGGTCAAAATAGGCCGTGTCTCCGATGTCGTTGCCGTAAAGGTGAAAGTCGTGGCTGAAAAAGAGCCTCACCTGCCGCTCCTTCATCGACCTGTCTATGACATCTATTTTCCGGACGAACACATTCAGGTCCGAATCCACCATGTCGGAGCATCGAAGCTCCAGGGACAGGTTGGCATTTTTCAGGGTGACGTCCGTCACGAGGCTGTTATCCTGATACTTGAGATCTTTCTCCCATTCGGGGCCAACCCACGAGAAGCGCCCGTCTGCCCACACTCCGAAGCGGAAGGGGTGTTCCTTCGTGTGATTCTCCTGGCCTATCAGGGGAAAATATATGTCCCGAAGGCGGTATTCGGAGTCAAAATTGAAAAGGAGATTGCCGTTGCTGACCGGGATGTCTTTTGGCATTAGTTCGTATTATACCGTGCCGCCGGCAAGGATGGGTTGAAGAACTTCCGGGAATCCTGCTCCGGTGCGGACCTCTGTGTGCCGGAGTCTGCCCATGCTGATTATCCGCTGATACAGTTCCGAGTATTTTCCGGCCATAGAGAAAGTGGAAAAATGATTCTCCACGTGACGCCGGCAATCAGCGGGATCAAGGAGAGAGATGCGGCCGGCAGCGGCAATCATTTCATCGAGAGTATCCACTGTGAAGCCGGTTTTCCCGTCCACTACGATTTCCGGGACAGCTCCTTTTCTGAAGGCCAGAACAGGTGTGCCGCAGGCCATCGATTCGAGCAGGACCAGACCGAAGGGCTCCCCCCACTGTATGGGAAAGAGGGTGGCTCGCGCGTGCCGATACCACTGTTTCTTCTGCGCACTGCTGCTTTCCCCGATGTAGATGAGCTGCTTGCCGCTGTCCAGCAATGGTTTCATGACATTGTCGTAATAGGCACCGTCAACGGGGGCTTTCCCGATATCGGCGAACAGGTCAATTGAATTCTTCAGTGTGTTGAGAAATTCGCGATCCTCAGCTTTGTCCTGAACACAACCGGCAATGATGAGCTTGGAACCTGTCCTTTTCGCAAGCTCTATGGCTTTGTCCTGCCCCTTGTCCCGGGTTATACGGCCGATCATGAACAAGTAGTCCTGCTTCTCCGGTGTGCCGCCGAAAGGATAATCGTCCACATTGATTCCGTGGTGGACTGTCTCCAGGTTGTCCAGCTCATAATACTGTCGCTTTTGATAGTCGCTTATCGACGCGAAATGCATCGATGGATTCAGCATGCTGTTGAAATACAGATTCTGAGCCGCATCCATACCGCTATTTTCCGCAGGAACGTGGAGAGTCATTACGATTGGCACATCGGGATTGAACCTGCCTCCGTAAATCAAATCCAGCCATCCGTGCATGTGAATGATGTCGATATCGCCCAAATTGGCCCGCTCCAGCGCCATCAGGAGATGCCTGTTGATGATGGCTCTCTGTTCCGACGTCTGCTCCCGGCAGTAGTCGCCAAGACTTCTCTCGACGGTTACACAGTGCTCCCCGGCGACATCGGAATCGGCGGAGCAGGCGACGATGGAACGGTGGCCTGCCAGGTGCAGCCCCTTGTCGACATTGTAAATAACCGATTCTATCGGTCCGTAACCGAGATCCGGCCTGATCGGTTTGTTGATCGGTGCCACGTGCAGGACAGTCAGTGTCGAGGATTTCGCTTCTATTTCCGTAATCGCGTTCAACAGATGTGCATCAGTGATCATTAAGGCCTTTCTCGTAGGGACGTTCCCTATGTTCTTTCAATCGATAATCACATTCCAGTCGGGGAAGACACCGCTACCGGTCGTGTGGCGTCAAATTCCCTGAAGAAGCTGTGTGCCGCACCAAGCAAAACACTTGTTGCGTTGGGGAGGGGGGCGAGCTATTTCTTGCCCCATATCTTATGGAGGGTACTTCTGGTTACCCGGGACTTCTCATTTGGCTCCTATTCACAATTTCATTATCCTCTTATAAGACAAAACATACAAGTCATTACATCGGAAACAGAGCGTGAGATGAAGGTAGCCAGGTCTTCATCCATGGAAATGAGAACCATTATCCTGGGCTGCCCATATGGGTGGAGAATATGGGTGAATTTCCGTAGAAATGAGCATACTCAGGCAACTCCATGGAAATGAGTGGACTCAAACAACTTGAATTAACAAGATTTTCGCAAAAACGCCCTGTCCCAAAGGGACTTAAAATCCCTTGGGCCTTGTGCCCGTGCGGGTTCGATTCCCGCTCCCGGTACCAATTAAAACAAGGGGTTAGGAGATCCGCGTTTTTCGCCCTGAAGGGCATATGGGTGGAAAGAGCTGATTCCCCCTTGTGAATCGGATAGTTGCTCGATTAGCCCTAAGGGACTAAAAGTCCCTTGGGTGAATAATCTTGACTTTGTGTATCTCTTCTTGATCTTCCTTCGTCTACAGTAATAAAGGAGGGAAGAAAATGAACATATCGCGAGAAGGCACGGCAGCACAAGATCAGCATGGAAGATCCACGCAGCTTCTGGCTGGCATTTGTCACAAATGCGGGATTTGTCCCTATGCGGACAGAAAGCCGCACTCAGCATTTGGAAGGATAATGCGATGGCACCGTACGTGGTGTCCGGCATGGGCCGCCCATTCCAGAGTGTACGGGAGAAAATCTCTTTCCTGAAATCCTTACCGAATATGTAGATTATTCTGAGCAACCTGATATATTATGAATAGAACCTACCTCGGGAGTCTTTCAGCACCCCGCACGG
>CAYUBU010000076.1:0-6463 GCA_964443105.1 uncultured Nitrospirota bacterium | reverse complement strand
CGCTTCTTGCCGGCATACTCCTTCACCAGCGCGAACATTTCCTCTGCGATCTGTGACGTGGTCAGTTGCTCTGACATAGCACTCTCTCCTTGTTAGAATTTGAGTTGAGCCGACCGCTTAAAGGTTTCAGCCGCGTGCCTGAAATCATCAATATGGTACTTGGTGAATTCGAAACCTGTCAGGTCGAAAAATTTCGGCCAACCAATTCTTTCAACCCATTCGCCAAGCCGCTCATATTTCTGCGCACTGGCCGCGTAGCAGTCCACAATCTTCCGGACAGCCGACGTCACTTCCGGCCACCGGGGCGGGTTATTCGGCAGGAAGGGGATCGCCAGCTTTGTGAACATGGGCTCCGAACGGGCATTGGAAACTTTCCCGCCGACCCAGATGGAAACACCGTCGTTCAAAGCGTCTGCGATCGGCATGGCCGGGCAGACGGTGTAGCAGTTGGCGCAGAACATGCAGCGGTCGCCGTCCACCTTGACCGTCCGTTTCCCTTCCACCGTGGTGGGCCGTATGGCCGCCGTGGGGCAGGAAGAGACGGTTGTGGGGATCTCGCAGATGTTGCCGACCTGGTCATCATGGATTTGCGGCGGCCGTCTGTGGATGCCCAGAATCGCGATATCGGAACAGTGGACCGCGCCGCACATGTTGAGGCAGCACGCAGCCGCGAGTTTCAGTTTGTGTGGAAGCTTGACGTCTACAAAGTATTCATAGAGCTCGTCCATGGTCGCCTTGACGATGCCTGAGACGTCCGTGGCAGCCGAGTGGCAGTGGACCCAGCCCTGGGTGTGGATGATATTGGAAATGGTGTTGTCCGTGCCGCCGACGGGATACCCGCTGGCCTTGATATCCTTGACGAGGGGAGCGATATTCGCTTCCTTGTCGAAGAGGAACTCCACGTTGTTCCGGCTCGTGAAACGGAGAAAGCCGTCACAGTATTTGTCAGCCAGGTCGGCCATCAGCCGGATCACATCAACGCTGATCAGTCGGGGTGAGCCGACGCGCACCGTATAGATCTTGTCTCCCGACTCGGCCACATGGACCATGACCCCGGGCTGCAGGTACTCGTGGTACTTCCATTGCCCGTAATTCTTCTTGATGACGGGATGGAGAAACTGCTCATAATTGGGGGGGCCAATATCGGTTATTCTCTCTGCTTTTGGTTCTGTTGCCATTGTCGTACCTCCTTTATATCAATCTGAATTCGTGAATTCTAATCTGCCCCTGGTCTCTATTCCTGAGCCGCTTCCGCGTCGTCAACTTCTTCAAAGTACTCTTCGTAGAAGATGTAGGGATTGGTTCGGGGGTGTTTGACGTGTGTCGGCGTCGGATCAACCTCGACGGCTTCCAGAAAATTTCCCAGACCGACCCGCTCGATACACTCACCGATTCTTTCACGGTTCACACCGTGTTCATCCCAGAAGTCCCAGATCCGCTCCATGAGATCCTTGAACTCCTGGTAGTCGTCCTCCTTGTCCAGTTTCATGAAGGGAATGAGCACGGACGCGAGGAGTGCCCCCTCGATGATGGGTGCCTTACCGCCGATGAGGATTGTTGCCCCCTTGTCTTTGCCTGGCCGGAGAGCTTTGGGCATGGCATTGATGCAGTGCATACAGCGGTTGCAGTTGTGGTTGTCGATGGAGATTTCCTTGCCGTCATAGCTCATACAGCCGGTGGGACAGCGCCGGATGACGTCGGCCCGGATTTCAAAGCCCGCGTCGGCGTAGGCCTTGACGGCGGACTGATCGATGCGTATTTCGTCGCGCCAGGTGCCGATCACCGAAAGATCGGATCGGGCGATGGAGGAAACGCAGTCATTGGGGCATCCTGAAAACTTAAACTTGAACTTGTAGGGGAAGGCCGGACGGTGGAGTTCATCCTGGTATTCCTGGGTGATGTTGTAGCAGATGTCCATGGTATCGTAACAGGCATACTCACAGCGGGCCATGCCGTTGCAGCAGCTCGGCGTCCTGACGTCGGAACCGGAACCGCCCAGGTCCCAGCCTTTGGAGGTAAGCTCCGCGAAAATTGGCTCCAGTTCGTCGGTGACGGTCCCGAGAAAGACACAGTCTCCGGTCGAACCGTGCATGTTGGTCATGCCCGATCCATGACGATCCCAGATATCACACAGCTCACGAAGGGCGTCGGAGGTATAGAACCACCCCGACGGCTGGTTAACCCGAACCGTGTGGAAGTGGGCGACGTTGGGGAACTCCTTGGGCGAATCGGAGTAACGGCCGATGACACCACCGCCGTACCCGAGAACGCCGACGAGACCGCCGTGTTTCCAGTGTCCCACGCGCTCCTTGTAAGACTTTTCCAGTTGGCCGAGGAGATCATTGACCATGGGCTTTCTCTTGGCAATGTTTTTCATGTCTTTCACAAAGCTGGGCCACGGGCCGTCCAAAAGCTCATCCAATAGGGGTGTTTCTCTCAATTTCGAATCTGACATCCTGTGGTTCTCCTTTCCTGAAACATCCCTGCCAGTACAACTGACAAAGAAAAGAAAAAAAATAATAACCCTGACTTCTGATACCTTTGGGAACCTCTCTATCCCAATGAGACGTCATCGGACTCTCGGGGCGTCTCGTTCAGCGAGGCGAGCAAAACCGAGGCGATCGATCCCACTGTGGTTTCTCTTAAATCTTCCTTTTCGTAGAGAACAACTTTGCCTGAATCACCAACCCGGGCTTCTGCCACGTCCCGTCGATTCTCCGAGCCGATCTGACCCAGGGCCCACAAAGCATGCCCCCGAACCTCAGGGTCCGTATCCGCCAGGAAAGACAGCAGCGTGGGGCTGACCTCCACCACGACGGAAGGATGTTTTCCGCCCACCCGCCCGACGGCCCAAAGGGCGCCGATTAGAATTTCCAGATTCCGTTTCGGCGGACGGCACGTTTCCCGATCCTCAAGGTAGTGAGCGACAATGTGGATCCCTTCCCGGGCGAGGGGAAGGTTGTTTCTTGCCATTTCACCAATGGTTTCCGGCGCCCCTCTGCCGATGCTCCCGGCTTCGTCGTTCAGGGACCAGATGAGCCGCTGCACGTCCGGCGCGATCAACTTGGGATGGTTGGCAGCGAGCCAGCCAAACATGGTGACTGTGCGCCACCGCAGGAGATCGTCGGGACTGTATAACAATGACCTGAGCAGTCTCACGGTTCTGCGGCTCGGTCCACAATCGGAGAGAATTTTCCCGTAGTCTCTCTTTAGCAGCCGCTCTCCGATCCGAGCCTTCAGATCACCCATTCGGTCCTATAGCCACGATTGGGGTCGGTGCTCGGCCACCAGATCGACAAAACCTGCATAGTCGCAAACCTTGATGCCGTCCAGCAACTTGTCAACTCCCCGGGCCTTGAGATCGGCGTCCAGGGCATAAACGGGATGGCTGGCCACAGCTTCCTTCACCATGCCTTCCATGGCCGTTCCTGCCGCGGCGGCATAGATGCCGTCTTCAATCAAGAGTATGGGATCACCCTTCCCGGCAAAGGTCAGGCAGGTCTTCATGTTTACATGGGTGAAAGGCGATTTATTGACGATATGGAGCAATGTTCATCCTCCTCAGAATCTCGTATAAGCTGTTAGAAGGGAAGCAGCACGTCCTGGTTCTGCATGGCAGTTCGGATGGTCTCGCTGTCGACAACCTCCACGTCCATCACAAGGTCGTCGGCCGTCAGCCCTCTCTGCTCCAGAGCATCTTTATCCACGTAGACCGTTTCCACCCCGTAGGCTTCGAACACCCGGAAAGTCGCCGAAAATTCCTTCGTTCCGATCCCGGAGGTGTCCTGCCCTTTCTTCAGAGAGTAGACCGCATCGTCGAGAAAGACTGCGCTGATTTCCTGGTCATAGGCGCCAAAAATAAGCACGACTTCCATCCCTTCATAGGCATAAATCTGGCCGTGAGGTGCTCTTCTGTTCACGAACATGATCTTTCTTGGTGCTTGCTCTTCCATAGGATTGTCAGCTCCTTTCTTTTCCTCTAATCACCGAATGTGATAAAACGATCCGATTCGATGCAGAGCTCACTCAGCTGGCCCAGCCCGTCGATACGGGCGTTTTCGATCAATACGTCCGGCACGATGCCGCGCCGTTTCGCCGCAGCCACACAGACGATCAACTGAACCCCCTTGGCTCCTATCTCAGACCACCGTTTAGCTATGTTCCGGTCGTCTGCGGGAATGTCCATCAGTTTTGTCGTATTGAGCACACCGTCGTTATAGAAGAATACCCCTGTGATCTCGTGCCCCTTTTCCAAGGCCGCCTGGATAAAATTATAGGCCGTGTCAGAAGCCTCATGATTGTAGGGGCCCTCCTGAACCAGAACTCCGATTTTCATTTCCCCTCCCTTCCTGTGTGCCTGAGCGGGTTGATGTCTCCCGGCTCTCCAAGCCGGGGCTCCCCCGAACCGATCCGATACTCGGCAGCAGCGAAGGCACGTTCGTTTGATTCGCACGCTGCCGCCGATGGCCTTGCCGACGACAGGGGGTGAGAAACATCAGCCCCTGTCAGCCAGCAACTGAAAACAGTCCCAGGACAACGGCTGTCTTACACACAACCGGTCGGCTTGGGCAGCCCGGCAATCTTGCAGGCCTGTTTAGCCGGTCCGCCGGGGTAGAGCTCATAGAGATACTTGGTGTTGCCCTTCTCCTTACCCAGCTTTTTTCCGATGGCCTTGGTAAGAATCCGGATCATGGGCGCGATTTTGTATTCCGCGTAGTAATCTCTGAGAAAATTGACAATTTCCCAGTGCTCGTCGGTCATCTCCACCGCCTCTGTCCCGGCCAGGGCCAGAGCGACGTCTTTGTTCCACTCCGACATGTCGGCCAGAAAGCCGTCCTCGTCCAGCGCCAATGTCTTTCCGCCTACGTCAAGTCCTGCCATAATCAATTCCTCCCTGAAAAAATGTTATGAAAAAACGGAGTCAATCTCAAAAAAATCCCCTCCTCTGCGCTTACGTCTTGATTGGTCCTCCTCACTGGAAAATTGTCTTTGCCTCACCTGACTAAAGCGCCGCCTCTTCTTTCACGCTTACAGCCACCTTGTAGAGTACGGTCAGAATCAAAAGTCCGACGGCCCAGACGCCCAGGGTAATCATCAGCTCAGGCCCCGTGGGCGCATATTCCACCACCTGTTCGAAGGGATTGGGAATAAAACCACCCACCACCAGCCCCATTCCTTTGTCAAGCCAGGTGGAAATCACAATGGCACCGGCGGCATAGGCCAGCAGGTTTTCCTGGCGCCGCCAGGCGGGCACCAGCAGCAACGCGAGGCCGATGATGGCCAGCACCACAAAGGTCCACATGAAGGGAACCAGCTTGCCGTAGCCGTGGAGGCCGAAGAAAAGATACTGGAGCGGGTGCATGTGTCCCGGGATGCCGCTGTAGAAAGCGGTGAAAAACTCAAGCGCCAGGAAGAACACATTGGTCAGCATGGCATAGGTCACGATTTTTGCAAGAGTTTGAATCGCCTCCTTGCCGGGGTCAAACTTGGAGAGCTTCCTGACGAGAAGGCAGAGAAGAATCAGCAGGGCCGGACCGGACGCGAAAGCGGAGGCCAGAAAGCGCGCGGCCATGATCGCCGTCAGCCAGAGGTGCCGCCCGGGAAGACCGGCGTACAGGAACGCCGTGACCGTATGAATGCTGACTGCCCAGGGAATGGATAGATAGATCAACGGCTTTACCCAGCCCGGCGCCGGAAGCCCTTTTCTCTCTGCCCCCAGCGTCGTCCATCCGATAACGATGTTCAAGAGGAAATACCCCATCAAAACGATCATGTCCCAGAACATGACCGAATTCGGCGTGGGATGGAGGATGACATTCATCACCCGAAAAGGCTGGCCCAGATCGACAAAGATGAAGAGGACACACATGCTCACAGCGGAGACTGCGAGGAACTCACCGAGGATGACGATCTTGCCGAATTTTTTGTAGTCGTGCAGATAATAGGGCATGACCAGCATGACAGCCGATGCCGCCACCCCGACGAGGTAGGTGAACTGGGCGATATAGAATCCCCAGGACACATCTCGACTGAGACCGGTGATGGTCAGCCCGTGCTTCAGCTGCTGGAGATAGAAGAGAAACCCCAGGCCGATGGCAGCGAGGAGGCAAAGAATCCAGAGCCAGTAATTACGATTTCCAGACAGTGCCTTTTCGAGCATAATCAGTTACCTCACACGATGTAAAAGACCGACGGTTCTGTTCCCAGTTCCGGTTTCCGCCTGATGGTGTAGTTCTCACGGAGGATGCTCCTGACTTCCGAGTTGGGGTCATCCAGGTCCCCGAATACGAGAGCCTTAAATTTACAGGCCTCGACACAGGCCGGTATCTGGCCTTTGGCCAAGCGCTCCAGGCAGAAATTGCATTTTTCCACGACCCCCTTGCTTCTGGTGGGATACTCGGGGTTGACCACCTTCAGATAGGGTTGGCCCTTCTTATCCTTGCCTTTGGGATCCCTGAAGTTA
>CAYUBU010000075.1:0-3107 GCA_964443105.1 uncultured Nitrospirota bacterium | reverse complement strand
AATGTTTCGGAGATCAGCCATAATCGTGCCCCCTTACCCAACTGGGCCCGTCTGAAGCAATATCCAGGTTAACCCGAGGTGCGCTGGCGGAAATTGAACCAGGTTTCCATTAACCCCAGGAAACAGAGCAACAGGATGAGTACGGGATGAAGCAGAAAGAGGAGGTAGATCATCCCGATGACGATTCCCGGCAGCCCCGTCCGCTTCAGGTAGAAAGCGAGGATACCGTAACCCTGGATGAGGTACGCCGTCAGAAAGACGAGTGCCACGTTCAGTCCTGCCCACTTGAGATAGGGCACTTTGAGAAGATAGAGAAATCCTGAGACGATCAGTCCCCAGACCGCGCCCCGGGGAATGGACAATAACCGCAAGGGAGGCACGTGACTGCGATCGAGTTCGAGCCGCCCCGCCAGGCCGATAGCAACCGCCAGATTCAAAGATGCGATCGAGAAAATATTGATGAAAATAAGGGCCGGGAAGGCGACTTTCACAAAGGCCACCAGGTCCTCTACGGCTTTTCGGTACCGGATGAGTTCATCGGGGCCGAGCTGGAATTTCCGGGCGTTCTCCTCAACAGCCAGCCGGAGCGCCTCACTTCCCGATCGGGCAAACTCCAGTATCGCCGTTTCCGATCGGGTGTAGTAGGCGGCACCCAGTGCAATAACCAGAAGGGTCACCACCAGGGGAACGACAAAGAGCAGTGAGACAACCGGAACCTTTCGGCGCAGCCCCTCCCCCAGGAGCGTGCCGACCAGGGCCACCTGCAGGAGGAAGAAGAGAAGAATGGGTATATTGAACAGAAGAGCCACCAAAAGGGAACTGGCACCCGCCGCCGCCCACCCCATGGTGCTTCCATGTTTCCACGACGTGAGGATCAGAAAGAAGGGCGACAGGAGGAGCGGCACCATGGACAAGACGATAAGCGCCGGGGAAATCTGGAGCAGGAAAACGGAGGAATAGAGAAGAAGAGTCCCGGTCACCGCAAGGCCGAACCATCGATTCGGTGAGTCGAGAACCATTTTCAGAGGCGTCGTCATAGGTCAACCCGGAGGGCTGTCTTCACGGCAAAGACCATGCGATTCAGGCCCCCGTAATCGGCCACAACCTCAACATCGTCCAGGACCCCCGTTTCCTGGAGCAGCGTCTTCACCGGTGCCCCCTGATCGTGCCCGATCTCCAGAGCCAGAAGCCCCCCGGGATCGAGGATCTGGAGAACCTGGGGAATGAGGGCCCGAATCATAGCCAGACCATCCGGGCCTCCCCGGAGCGCCGACATCGGTTCAAAGTCGGCCACCTCAGGCTGCAGGCCCATGCATTCTCCGTCGGCTATGTAGGGCAGATTGGCCACCACCAGGTCAGCTCCTGTGCTCCCGTCAGCAGGGTTCACCAGATCCCCGCAAAACCACTGAATCCTCTTGGACACACCGTGGCGTGCCGCGTTCTCACGGGCCACCTCCAGGGCCGCCGCGCTGAGGTCTATTGCCACAACCCGGGCGTCGGGAATCTCACAGGCCAGGGTAACGGCAATACACCCGCTTCCCGTACCCACATCGACCGCACGGCGCACCTTTCTTCGGCGCTCAAGGATCCGCTCTACCAGCTGTTCCGTTTCGGGACGGGGGATGAGCACATGCCGATTGACCGCGAAGACCCGTCCGAAGAAGGACGCCTCCCCAAGAATATACTGAAGGGGTTCCCGCCCGCCCCGCCTGAAGATGTGAGACCGGAAAGAGGCGAGGGTGTCGTCGCTCAGCGGTTGCTGATGGAGATAGACTTCATGCCGGTGACACCGGAGGAGTGACATGAGCAAAGCTTCGGCGTCACCACCGGGGTTGGGTACCCCTTTTTGAGTCAGATGCCCGGCCCCCCAGGCAAGCCAATGGATGATTTCGCTTCTGTGTTCCCTTAAGCCTTCCGAATGCATAGCACCCCTGTCTCACCGAGATAAGGCACGGGCCATGGCCCTAGAACTCCTTCAAACTTTCCGCCTGCATGGTCGTCGTGAGGGCATCAATAGTCTCGTCCAGACTGCCTGCCAGGATGGTGTCCAGTTTGTGCAGGGTCAGGCCGATACGATGATCGGTCACCCGATTCTGGGGAAAGTTGTACGTTCGAATCCGCTCGCTTCGATCGCCGCTTCCCACCTGGGACTTGCGGTTCTTGGCGATTTCATCTTCCTGCGCCTGCTCCAGCCGGTCCAGAAGCCGTGCCCTGAGGACCTTCATCGCCTTGACCTTGTTCTTCAGCTGGGACTTCTCATCCTGGCAAATGACCACCAGGCCTGTGGGAATATGGGTAATGCGTACGGCCGAATCGGTCGTGTTCACGCTCTGACCACCGGGACCGGAGGACCGGAAAACATCGATCTTCAACTCGTTCTGTTTGACCTCCAGTTCGACCTCGTCGGCCTCGGGAATAACGGCCACAGTCACAGCGGACGTGTGGATTCGCCCCCCCGCCTCGGTGGCCGGGATGCGCTGCACCCGGTGCACGCCGCTTTCGTATTTGAGCCGGCTGTAGGCCCCGCGCCCTTCAATGAGAGCGATGATTTCCTTGAAACCGCCCACACCGGTGATATTGCTGTGCATGACTTCAACCCGCCATCCCCGGCCCTCGGCATAGCGACTGTACATGCGAAAGAGATCGGCGGCAAAGAGTGCCGCCTCCTCACCACCGGTCCCCGCACGAATCTCCAGGAATATATTTTTTTGATCGTTGGGGTCCCGGGGAAGGAGGAGGACTTTAATCTCTTGTTCAAGGGCGTCCTGCTGCGCTTTCAAACCCTCCACTTCGAGCTGAGCCAGTTCGCTCATCTCCCGGTCCTCTTTCGATTCTGCCGCAATCTCTTCCGCAGAGAGAATCTCCCTGGCAACCCGTTTGTGCTCCCGGTATTTTTCAACTATATCCGACAGCTGCCCGTGCTCCCGAGCCAGTTTCTGAAAGGTCTTCTGGTCGGCAATCACCCGGGGGTCGCTCATCCTGGCGGTGATCTCGTCGAATTTCTCTTCGATTTCCTTGAGTTTTTCAAGCATATCAAATCAATGCCCCGGAAACACGCCCGATCAGCACGCATCCTTCAGGCCCTACAAAATTGAACTTGCCTCTCC
>CAYUBU010000074.1:0-3198 GCA_964443105.1 uncultured Nitrospirota bacterium | reverse complement strand
GGTGCCGTGTTTGTTACCTCCGATTCCAGTGCTTGTATAATCCATGGTGATCGCATCCATAGGAATTTCCCCGGCATTTTGCGCGGTTGTTAGATTGCCGAAACCTACATCGATAACAGCGACCTTGACCCCCTGGCCCGAAAATCCGAGGGAGTGCATATCACCCCCTCCCATAATTTCCACGCCTTCACTGGTGACGGTTTCATAGGGGCGATAAGGGAGGCGAATCCGGTCCAAATCAGCCAGATTTCTGGAGAGGCCATTCAGTCTGGCGAGGGGGACCTTGACTAGCAGAAGGTTGTTGTAGCGCTGGGAGATACCGGCGCCCAGCGATTCGGCCTTTTTCTCGTCTATGGGCCTGCCTGCAGTGAATTCGAGAACCGCTTCGACCCGGTCCTGGTCCATCACAATTCTTTTGTTTTGCGCAAAGGCCCGGGCCTGTGCGGCGCCTTGGCCCCGATAGACCCTTTCCAGTTCTGATAGTCGGGGACCCAACTTGTCGACAGGGGCGTCCGGCAGGGAAGGCGCCGCCAGGATACTGGTATGCATAAAGGCGGAAGCGGCCAGAGCAATAAGAAGAAAGGGAAACCGCAGTTTCAGCATTGTTCAAGACCCCTCGCTGGATTTTCGGCACAACACTCCTATAGGTCACTTTGCAAGTATTATACCAGCGACCGGGGCGTTTTAGCCAATGACAGCCTATCTGTTTCAAGTCATTGCTTTTATTCAAGATTTGTAGGAGAACTGGCGGTTTCGGATCGTTGATAGCCGCGGGGAATGGGGAAAAGGTTTTCCCATTTCTGGAAAATATATGCACACTTTTCCCCTTTGGGCAGCCAATTGCCCGGGGTGGAAGCGGGGTCGGTCTAGTTGTTGCTGATATACTTCCTGACCACCTCAAGGAGCGCATGAGACTGAATGGGTTTGGAAATATAATCATTGGCGCCAAGGGCCAGCCCTCGCTTCCTGTCCTCTTCCGCACCCTCGGTGGTAATAATGATGATGGGGATATCCTTCTTGTTGGCATCGCTTCGAATGAGACTCACCAGTTTCAGGCCGTCCATGACCGGCATATTAATGTCTGTCAGGATGAGGTCGAAATCCTGGCCCGACAATTTCTTCCAGCCATCGACACCATCGCTGGCCTCAACCAGGTTGCAGTCGTTCATCCGTTTCAATGAGAACATGATCAGCTGTCTCATTGTGGGGGAATCCTCTACGATCAGGATACTGTTCTTGGCCATTTGCTTTGTCTCCTCTTTCTCCCTCAGGGTTTGTCTCGGGTACCCCGATTCCGTCATGACACGGTACGCTTCACTGGGCCAACTGTGACGGTGTTTCAGTCAGCAGGTCCAGGAAGCCTTGAATGGTCGACAGTTTGCGCTCCGATTTGGAATAAAGTTTTGAGCTGTAGATGGCTGTTGCCGCTTGACTTGCCAGCAGGTTGAAGAGCTCGAAGTCGATGTCCTTGAACCTTTCTTTCTGAATCAAAAGTTTGTAAACCACCAGGAGCCCGATTATATTGTCATTGATTTTCAGAGGAACGCAGGCCACGGGGTTCTCCAGATCTATTTCGTCCTGGCAAAGGCCGCTTTCAGCAAAATAGCTTTCTCCCTCCTTGGCGACCTGACCGATGGTACCCTGGCCGATCTTGATCTTGCCGATCTGACGGGGGTCGATCCCTTCAGCGGCCACGGTGGCCATTTCATCATGCTTTTCATCGAGGAGCATGATGCAAAAAGTCTCTGCACCGACAAGGTTGATGACGATCTCCAGAATAGTCCGCAGCACCTCCTTGTAGTCGAGGGTGGAGTGAAGCTGATGACTGACGATATAAAGATTTGCCAGGTTGTTGTGTTCTTCCTGGATGTCGAGATACCTGCCGGCGAAGTCCTCATTTTCCCGTTCGATTTCTTCATGTTTTTTGAGCAGCCGGGTCTTGTCAGCCTTGAGCTGTTCAATTTCTTTTTCCAAGTGGCCGAGATAGCCTTCACCGCCGGGATGATTATCCGGGCTAATGGTTTTCTCCTCCAGTTCAAGAATCTTGTACCGGAGTTTCTCGTTTTCCTTCATCAGTTCCTTGGTAAATTCCACACCCTTATAGAACATCTGGAGGAATTCTTCGCCCTTATGGGGCTGTAAATCGCCTAACATTTTTTCGTCGTTGCTCATAAGCCTCTCCTTACGGCGTGCAGCAATACTTTCATTTCACTCAATGCGGTTGGCCGGTTCAGGCCGATTGTGGGAAGCAACCTCTATAGTTATGATAGCTCACAACCGCTATTTGATCAAGAATATTAACGGTTTAGCTTTCCCGATCCTTTGTGCAGGCGTCCCGGATCATTTCGGCGATTACGTCCAGCCTGACGACGTGGTCGACCACGCCTTCCCCGATTGCTTCACCGGGCATGCCGAAGATGACAGCCGTCTCTTCAGATTCGGCTATGGTCTGCCCCTGTACTTTCTTAATAGCCGCCATTCCTTTGGTGCCGTCATTGCCCATTCCCGTGAGAATGACACCAAGGGTCCCGGGCCCAAAAACTTCCGCGGCCGATTCCATCATGGCGTCAACGGAAGGGACATATCGGTCCGATTTTTCCTGGTTGCTGAGAACGACCCGGGTGCCCGTCCTCCGTCGCTGGAAACGCATGTTCTTTCCTCCGGGGGCTATGAGGACGAGGCCGGGCCGGACTTCATCCCCCTCTTCGGCCTCCTTGACTTCCAGCTTGCACGACAGGTTCAATCGCTCTGCGAAAAAGCGAGTAAAACTCGGCGGCATGTGCTGGGCTATGGCCACCGGTGTCGGGAAGTCCGCGGGCAGACGGTTCAAGATCATCTGCAGTGCCGGCGGGCCTCCCGTAGACGCGCCGATAGTCACCAGATCCAGATAGCCCACTGTTGGTTCCGGGCCGGGGGGGTGCGGTTCCTGCCGGTATTCCTCCCGGGTGTCCAGGCGCTCCTTGACCTTTTCAATTTTCAGTTCCCGAAGGGAGTTGACCTTATCAATGAGCAAATCCTGTATGGCGCCAAGCTCGGGACTGATCCTGCGGGTCGGCTTGACGATAAAATCGGCAGCACCCAGATCGAGTGCTCTGAGCACCGTATCCTCCCGTCCTTCCGCGCTGACCACAATGGTGGGAGTCGGCTGGTTGTGCATGAGCCATCGCAAAAAGGTGAATCCGTTCATCTCGGGCATCT
>CAYUBU010000073.1:0-4401 GCA_964443105.1 uncultured Nitrospirota bacterium | reverse complement strand
CGCCATAGGTGCTCCCTAATATTCGCAGAAATAGCGGTGACATGCGGCCCTTCAGTTTCTCCTGGAGCGCCCAGACATTGCGCCCTACGTATAGGTGAGGCCATAATTTGCCAACAAGCTCATCCACAAGCCACGTCATCTCTTCATAGGGGTGGGGCTCAAAGGTCTCGTCCCCTGAGGAATAAAAATTATAGACTTTACTCTTCGAAATCTTCTCAAAGCGGTTTCGCCAAGTCAACTGGGCCCGCTCATCCTCAGGAGTCGCAGCGAACAGGAGGTGCCATTCAGACGCGCGAAGTCTCGAATCAAAACTCCCCCACTTCTTGTGAACCATGTCGTGGTTCTCATCCGCGTCCTGGTATTGAAAAGCTTCCAGCGCAACAGCGGCATCGAGCATCAGGAATTTGTCAAAGGGGAGGTCGTAATCGGCTATGGCGCTCAAGACCACCATATTGCCGAGACTCTGTGCCGCGATGATCGCATCGCTGCCTACCGAGTCGAGAACAAAATCCTTGAGAGCGGACGCCGTGCTGAAGGCGTGCCGGACGTTGATGTGGTAATTGGGTGTTAGGAGCCCATGCCCTGGCACTGGTCTTTGTGTCTTCCATCCATACCACGTCACACCCCAGAATTTAGCTTTCGAGCCGGACCAATAGAGTCGTTTGAACATCTCAGATTGCCAACCCCGAGCCTGCTCACCATTTACGTTATACCCGTGCACGAAGACAAAGTTCTTGCCTTCACCGGATTCGTTGTTTGTACAGACGCTATCTGGGAAATTGCTCGGCTCCTTATCGGGCTCCAGGAAGCGGTCCGGTTCTCCGGCTTCGGGGTTGCTACCGGATTCATCTGGAATGGGAGCGCCTGGAACTGCAGCATTGAGGTTCTTGTGTCGAAACATCTGCTCCACACCAGCCAGGCTGAGATTCAAGCTTGTGGAATAAACCGTCTCTCCGCTGAGCTGGTCCACGATGTCGAGGATGAGGGGCGCATCCCCAGCGCTGCGCCCTTCGAAAAGCAGCACGCCTTTGTCTTGCGCACGTGCATGGTGCAGAAACTGGGTATCCGCCTCAAACTGATTGAGTGAGATCCCTTCTGCTGTAACCTGATGGGTTGCAGTATCTGCTCCAAGGCTCAGGGCCGGTTCGAGACTGTCCGGTCCCCCCGTGAGGTAATCCCCGGCATGCTCGGGCTCCAGGTCCGTAAAGACAAAATTCACGTTCTCGCTTTCCGATTTGATCACGTAATCATAATCGTCCAGTGCGAAAACATTGAGGAGATACTTCAAATTGAAATGAACGGGGAAGAAATCGATCAGGTCGCGCACACCGTCAACTTTGGCGTTTTCACCGTCCAAACTGCCGAAGAGACCATGGTCTCCGGGAATATCCGTTCCTTCGGTTGCTCCTTTATCGTCGTCATCGTTGATCCAGAAGTAGAATGTCTCACCCCGGCTCTTCCACGCGTGGTCTGCCTCGTCAATTCTCCGGTCACGGTTGTAGTCGGCAACCATGGTATTTTTCACGGTAAATCTTACGGCATCGGTAGGGCTGAAGGGATTTGGTCCGTCGCCATCGGGATCGAGTTCCAGAACAATGCGCTCTTTGCCCGGTTCCGAACTTGCCGCAATGCCTTCTACATAAAAATGGTAGGCCCCGTCGTAAAAGGCGCGGTTCAAATCCGCCAAACTATAGGGTTCCCCGGATTTCAGGTAATCTCCCTGATCTTTAATGGAAGCCGAGTTTCTTGCCTCAATACCATCCTTCAACCAGACCCTCAGACTGCCCGCTGCCGGCAGCCCATCCTCCGTAATCATTGCTGGATCAGATTCCGGGTAGGACAAGCGGATCTTCACCTGGCTAGCCTCTGCCCCAGTGACCACCGTCAGAATCATCGGGGCGAAAGCCGCCGTGGCGTTGACCACTTGACCCCCGCCATCGTCGATGAAATCGACGAAATTCGCCACACCATCCTGATCGATGTCGCCGTTGTTGACGCCAATCACCTTCCCGACTCCCCCAGCAAGATCCTCTATGCTCTCTTCCGTTGCACTCAGTTCAGGATCGCGAAAGGTCCCTTCCGGTTTCAATCCGCTGTTATTGTCGCTGTCCACATCGAGGTCGGCCGCTATGAGATTCAACGGCTCTTTCGAGCTTCGAATCTCCACACTGGTGCCGTAGTTCAGCACAACCTGCACTTGATACTCTTTGCGGATATCGAGGAGGGACCCCGCATAAAGGGAAGCTTGCCCCGCACCCTGTATGGCATTCCCCACAAGATAGTTGATCCACGATGCGTTACCGCTCTCATCGACTTCGAAAAGATCGACATCGGCAGACACCCCGGCATATTCCGCCGGCAAAATAGTGTAATTCAGTATGGTGTCATTCGTTGTGTAGCCTTGATTATCTCTCAGAATGAAGGGCGGCTCCACCGAGACCTGCACATCCACGCCGTAGACCGTATAGGAGAACTTGCTGCTGATGGTGTCCGAGATGATCGGCTGTCTCGCCCCGCTATCATAATCCTTGGTAAACTGCGCCTTTTGGCCTGTCTTCAGCGTGACGGTATGGATGGGAACATCCGTTGAGGCCACGGCAAAGCCCTCAATATCTGCATCGTAGAAGATTTCCGGCACCTCGAACGTCGCTTCCCCTTCGACCTCGACTTTATTCTCCGCAGGGACCGGTCCCGTGGTGTACCAGCTCCGATACTCCCCATTTCCGAGCGGCTCCGTCGGTTTGGCTGAGCCGCCACCTGAGACGGGCGTGTAGGAAACAGTGGCGTTGTTGACCTTTTCCAGTTCAATCACCTGGGCCGGAATCACTCGCCAGCACGTTCTAATTTCATTGTTGACATCGCAGGGGTAAGATTCGCCGACGGTGTAGTTCTCGTAGTACCGATAGTGTTCCGAGAGGAGGGGCGCTGAAAGTTCGGTCCCCACCTTCGAGGCATTCACCGATTCACCTCTGTTATTGACGATATCCATGTAGCCGAGATGGAAACCGGGCGCAACATATTCCGAGGGACTACCGCGATAACCCGATGTAAAGAGTGTGAATTCCTCGGAGCCAACGCCCGAAGCGCTGACCTGAATGGTGTACTCCGTGTTGACGGTATTTCCGAAAACCGCCCAAACCACGGCACCGTAGTACTGTGTCGTCGGACTCATGGTTGCCTTGTACTTGCTGGCACCACCACAGTCGCCATAGATCGGGTACGGATCGGAGCATTCCTCCGGATTGTAGAACTTCATGTTCCGATAATTCTCAGGCAGCGCAACCGACAGCTCCCTTGACCGCGCCGCCTGCACGGAGAAGGTCAAGGTGGCATTAGAAATCGCGTTTCCATGCTGGTCGACCAATCTGGCGCTTAGACTCCCGGCAGGATTATTAACGATTCCTAGCCTCTGATCGCCGTTTATCTTGATGATCCTGTTCGGCGTATCCGGACTCCCGTAGGCTTCAAAGGGGCTTGCCAAGCGGATGACTCCACTGTAGGTCTGGACCTCCGCCGTCACAAGATTGCGACCCACCTGCGTGGGATGAAGATCTTCTTCGTTAACTTTCGTGTACCAGGGATTGTCTTTCGTGTGCCGGCCTAGCTTAAGTGTCGCTGTCGCGATACCCTGACGGTCGGTGATAGCGGGCTGCGTGCTCACTATCGCGCCGCCGCCCTGCAGAGCCTGGAAAGTTACACTTGCACCTTCCACCGGCCGGCCCTGCCCGTCAATCACCTGAACTTCCAAATCTTGCGCCAGCGGCTTATCAACGGTCCCGAACTGCCTGTCCGTTGATGCCATTTTGAGCACCTGCACACCGGAAAGGGGATCTTGGTTGGGCTGGCCAGTATACGGTTTACTCAGTACCGCCATTAGCGTCTGATCGGCCCATTTGCTTGGGGCTATCACCGTCATCCCACCCGCGATCATGCCCGAGAGCATCCAGCCCGATTCGCCGGTTTCCGGATCTGCCTTGATGTAGCCGATGCCGGTCCAGTCTTCGTGGGTGATCTCGACTTCAGGGATGGTGACGGTCAGCCCCCGGTTGACGGCGTTTTGAATGTCCTCCATAATGTTCTCGGCCAAACCGAGGGCGGGCAACGTGACGGCGATGTTTGAGGAGTCAATGGTCACCAGGGAGACACCGCTGTCGTTGGCCAGGCCCATCAGTTTGGCCGTGGAGACCGACTCCACGCCGAAATCGTCCTCGAAGATCCTGTTTTCAAGAATGGAGCCTTCCATGGCGGAGAGCTGCATGAATTTAGCATAGGTACCTGCCGCCGTCTGCCCACTCCCCACGGTTTCAACGGCCCGCAGGTCGGCATCCATGAAGACACCCTTCCACTCGAATCCGTGGGGCGTGTCGAGCACGTATGTCACATCGACGACACCGCCGAGGG
>CAYUBU010000072.1:0-2558 GCA_964443105.1 uncultured Nitrospirota bacterium | reverse complement strand
GCTGGTCGTCCCTGGCACAATCGCTTGAGAACTTTATTGAACGGAACCAAAACCATTTTTCCGGCAAGAGAATCGGGGTCGTGATCCCCGATCCCACCCGCGATTTTCATCCCCGAAAGATTCTAAAACCCCTCGGAAACGCCTTGAAGCCACAGGCGTCCCGTATCGAGTTCATCATCGCTCTCGGTCTGCACCGGCGGCTCTCGCCGAAGGCGTTGGGTCCGTTCCTGGGGAGCGGTTTTCTACGGGAAAACCGTGTTTTCCAGCACAATCTCAACTCTGCCCGTCCATTGGATGCCGTGTCGGGCGTGCCGGTCAGTTTCAACCCAAGGCTCCTGTCGTATGATGTCTTCTTCACCGTGGGCGTTGTAGAGCCCCATCTTTACGCCGGTTTCAGCGGCGGGGTCAAGGGAATTGCCATCGGGCTGGCGGGCAAGGAGACCATACTCAAGACCCACTCGGTGGCCTATCTCTCCCAGGCGGCGGTCCGCGCCGGGAATATCGGGACCAACCCCTTTCAGCGGTTCCTCTGGGGGGCCGTGGCGCAGCTGGACCGTCCGGTCTATTCCATCAATCTCGTCAACAATGGCAAGAAGGAGATGGTTGGATACACGGTGGGGAAAGCCCGGCCGGCGTTTCGTGAGGCTGTCGCAATCGCCCGCGATGTTTTCGCCTGCCCGGTAGAGGGAGAGTTTGATGCCCTCCTGGTGGGGTGCGATTATCCCAAAGATCAGAGTCTCTATCAGAGTTCCCGTCTCTTCAATTATCTCCTTGAAGGAAAACGACTCCTTCGGCGGGGCGGTGCCATTGTTGTCTTTGCAGGTCTCAAGGGCAGCGGAAAGAGTCAGGCGGAGAAAAATTTCGAAGCGGTGCTCCGGAAGAAATCGCTTCCGCCAGGATATGCTTTCGCAAAGCCCGGGGAGCATCGGGCCTTTAAGGTTTTAGACGCCGCCCGTTCCGCCCGGCTCTGCCTGGTTACCGCCAAACCGCCGGAAGGCACTATGTCAGCCTTGACGGTGTTTCCCAATCAGCGCGCTGTTTGCAAATGGATCGACGAAACCTATGGCGCGGCTGCCCGAATCGGCGTCATCCCCGCGGGGTTTTCTTTTCTAGCCGTCTAACCCGGAAATTGCATGAGTAAATCTATTACGGTGGCGGAAAGAAGGGTGCCAAGCAGGCCTGCCTGGCACCCATGGAAGGATTCCCTGTTCGCCGTTGGTGCAAGAGAGCAGCATGATTGGTCCCCGAGGCCTGCTCCCATTTCAGCGGTTTTCTATCATGAGGGTTGGCGGACAGAGGACATGCCGCCGTCCACATGGAAGACTTGGCCCGTTATCCATAACGCCTTGTCACTCAGCAGGTAGAGAACCATTCCCGCGATATCGGCGGCCAGACCGACCCTTTTCAGCGGGTGGCGATCCGCCATGGCCTCACGCTTCTCGTCGGTGGAAAGGAGCCGAGCGGCCAGCGGTGTATCGGTCAAGGAAGGGGCGACGGCGTTCACCCGAATTCCAGGAGCGAATTCGGCGGCCAGAGACCGGGTGAGCCCTTCAATGGCACCTTTGGCACTGGCAATGGAGGCATGGTAGGGTAGACCGGCCTGCACGGCCACGGTGCTGAAAAGGACGATAGACGGCAGGGTCGGGGACGCCTTGAGTCTTGGCAGGCAGAGGCGGATAACCCGAACGGCACCCATGAGATTGATCTCAAAATCCTCCATGAATTCCTCGTCTTTGAGCCGATGAAAGGGCCGCAGCCTGATGGTACCGGGGCAGTAGACCAGACCCTGGAGGGAGTCGGGCAAATCATCGACGGAGAAGGAAGGGGTGGTCACATCGAGGGTCATGTGGCGCACTTCAGGAATCGCGGACAACGCCCCGGGTTCTCTGGAGCCAACATATATATTGTGTTTGTCTGTGGAGAGCCCCCGAACCACCTCCAGTCCGATCCCCGAACTTCCCCCGACGACAAAATGATTTTCTTTTTCCACGGTCAGCCTCCTCCAGATAGCGTCGAAAGCGCTCGTGGCCCATCGTTCAAAGGCTCTTCCTTGATGGCTGTAGGGTTGATGGGGCACGGACTGGTAATTTCATGACTTTTGCCCAGAGTAGCCGACCTCTCGAATCTCGTCAAACCTTTGCATGGGAGGTCATGGAGTGCCGGGCATCGTGGAGGCATCAAAATAAGATTTCCGATTACCGATACACAGGTGTTTGGCGGTCCCATAAGCCGTGCCAGAGCCTTTGAATAGGTGCATGATGATCCTGGGGGACCGAAAAGAAGGCGCGATTTGGAGCAATGAAAGGAGCGTCCATGTTGATATGACCGAAGGGGCCTTGCCGCCGTTGAGAGAGCCTGGCAGGAGAGGGGGATGGTTGAATAGCCCTTTATCAGTAAGTTGCCCGGAGCCCTGACGGGTTCCATGAAGCCTCGATGCCACCGGACCGCGCACTCTCGCAGATTCCTGCCCCCGGCCATTTGTCAGAAGACAAACAGGGCGCTATAATTGGGCGAATTTCACAACCAAATAATAAGGAGGGGCCATGTTACACGACAAA
>CAYUBU010000071.1:0-2759 GCA_964443105.1 uncultured Nitrospirota bacterium | reverse complement strand
GAAGGATTTTTTGTCCAAAGCCTTCGGTCGCTGAGCCATGTCCGGAGGGTTGCAATGATCGAGTCCGGTCATTCACGGCTCAGTATCGCTCGACAGTGTGAGCTGATCTCAATCAGCCGCTCGTCGTTCTATTTCAAGGGGAAGGGTGAGAGTGATCTCAATCTTCACCTGATGCGCCAGATCGATGAGCAGTTTCTGGAAACACCCTATTACGGCTCGCGCCAGATGGCCCGCCATCTTCGGCGACAAGGTTACTGCGTGGGCCGCAAGCGAGTCAGGCGCCCCATGGGCAAGATGGAGCTGGCGGTCATCTACCAGCAGCCACGCACGTCTGAGCCACATCCTGAGAATCGTATTTACCCGTACCTTCTGCGGGAGCAGATTATCGAACGCCCGGATCATGTCTGGTGCGCTGACATCACCTACATCCCGATGCGCCGCGGTTTTCTTTACCTGGTAGCCATCATGGACAGGGCCAGCCAGTTTACGAGCCTGGATGTCACCCAGACCCTCAGGGATGCGGCATCAAGATCTCGATGGATGGCCGAGGCCGGCGGATGGACAACATCTTCATTGAGCGCTTGTGGCGCACCCGCAAATACGAATGCGTCTATCTGCACGCCTTCGAAACCGGCTCTGCAGTCCGTGAGGGGATTGCCCGCTGGGTGACCCGCTACAATCAAGAACGGCCTCACTCATCGCTGAACGACCACACACCGGACGAGATCTACCATGGGATCATAACCGCAGGCGGCTTGAAGTGAACCTGAAGACCACCTTAGCGACAACGCCAACCTGTCCAAAGAATGGGGTCCACCTCTCTCCGAGGGCGTGGTACCTGATTGACTGAGGATTACCACGTGGATGAAGAAAAAACAGACAGGTTTGTCCCTCCGCCCCTGCGAGAATCCGGGCATGGCCTGGATTTCGAAGCCCTTTTCGCCTTCGAGGAGAAATTGAATTGCTACCCGTACAGGGGAGTGCCCCTCGGCACCGCCCTGTCTCAAAATTTATATTTGAATGTCTTTCTCGGAACTCGTCCTTATCGTTGGACCTCTCAGATAAAGATTTGTTTCAAAATTCTTTTTCGATTGATCGCGGGAATCTCTCGGGATCGTTCTGTCAGGAGGCTTCCCAGCGGAAAACTGATCATTAACCTGCAGGATGACAAGGAGAGATTTCGTGGACTGGTCGCTCCTGTTGTAAATCAGTTGGAACGAGATGCCATATTGCTTCTATCCAAATCTCCTGCCCAGACACCGCCATTCCCCGAAGGAATTGAATCGGTTCTCTGGTCCCAGGTGAACAGATTTAGAGGCGCCCGGATTTCCTGGGATTTCCTGAGGCGAGCGCCCCGGTATTTCGCCATTCTCATCCAGTACCTGGCACGATTCCGATATCCAAAGATGTACGCCATCACCTTGTTTTACGACCTCATGATGGGATCGCTTTATGTGAAGGTTTATCGCCGATTTCTGGAGGAAACCCGGCCGGCCGGGATTCTTGTCGAATTTGACCGTTGGGCCAATATCTCGATCTTCCTTTTTGAGGCGAAGCGGCAGGGAATCCCCGCGTTTACCATGACCCACGGTGTCCTGAATCCGCCATATGGATATGCCCCTCTGGTCGCCGATTACGCCTTTGCCTGGGGTCCCCGACAGAGAGAGCAATACATCGAAATGGGAGCGATGCCCGATCGGGTCCTGATTGCCGGTCATCCCGGATTGGATCGGAAAATTTTCGCAGACCGGGAAGTGGTCCGCAAGCGCCTTGGTCTTTCAAGAGATATTTTTATGGTTTTGCTTGCCACGTCTGCAGGGGCACCCGAAATGAACCGGCGCCAAATCGAGGATCTCGGGAAAGCTGTCGAATCACAGAAAAAGATTCATTGCATCATTCGTTTGCACCCGGCGGAGGAACGGGATTCTTATGGGTGGCTTTCAAGTCGGTACCCGTTCCTTAGTCTCCTCGAAAGTGAAGAGTTTTCCAGGGATGAGGCCCTGGCGGCATCCGACCTGATTGTCATTGGAAACAGCGGATTCGGATATGAGGCGATGATCAAGAGACGCCCGGTTGTCGTTCATTGTCCCGAGAATGAGCGGTTGTCGGCAGGTAAAGAATTGGTGAAGGAAGCCGGTACTCCCCTGACAACGGACGCGAATTCGCTTCATCACTTATTGGTAGGTTTCATGGAAGGCCGACCGGCTCCAGCAGATCTACTTGCCCGACAGGATGAATATGTAGGGAGGTTGATCCAGCGTTTCGGAAAGGATGCTGCGGAATACATAGTCGGAATGATGAGGGACATCCTGGACGGGAGAGAACACAAACACGAGCAGGATTTGAAACTGGAAAATGACAAGAAATAAGGTACTGAGAGTGACTCCCAGGTCCATAAGATTAATCGGCGCCAGGAAAATCGAATGTCCTCGTTTGCTCGTGTAACGGCCATTTTTGCCGGTGGAAACCTGTTCGCGGCCCTGCTCAGGGCGGTAACGGTTTTTATAACAGCAAGTTTAGTGGCTCCCGAAGTTCTGGGTAAGTTCACCGCGTACGGTCTTATTATTGGATACCTGCCATTCCTTCTGATTGGCGTTCCCAACGGACTGAACCGGGATTTGCCTTATTACCGGGGGCGGGGGCAAGAGGAAAAGATGTTTTCCCTTGCTGCTGCCGCCCACTTTTGGGTCCTGATGATTGGCGGTTTATCGGCAATCGGCGTGGGATCTTTGTCCTTCTTGAAGGGCATTCACGGGGAC
>CAYUBU010000070.1:0-2522 GCA_964443105.1 uncultured Nitrospirota bacterium | reverse complement strand
GGTACGGGAGGAAAAGCAGCTGTTGAAAGGCTTCGGCAACTGGACCCTAATCTCAAAGCCGTCGTTTCCAGCGGCTATTCTGACGATCCCGTGATGGCAGATCTTTCGGCTCACGGGTTCGATGCACTCCTGTCCAAACCCTACGGTTTGCACCAGCTGAGTGAAGTCCTCCACCGGCTGCTCGGCAAAGAGCAAAGCCACATCAGCGAGACAGAAACCGCGGAAGAGTCGCGCCGGCTATAATCCCTTCTCGTCCTGAAGCTTGCCCCCCTTCTGACCCGATCTGGCCCTAATACAACCCTTTCCCGCCACCGCCCCTACCAGGCCTAACCGTTGTTGTTCAGCCCGGGGATCTTGCTCAATGGCTTGACAGCGTGTCATATCGGTGGTTTATAAGAGACAAATAGCCGAAACACGGGGAGGTGTCCAGGCGTAGGAGACCGAATTGCCGGGGGGTGTGTGTCCCAGGGGTAAGTTCGGTTTTTTTTTGCGCAGGGCTGCGAGTAAAAGGTATGGAAGAGAACACCTTTGAAGCCATTATTGAAGTGGAAAAAGAGATCCAGTCTCTGGTTGGAAGGGAGCGGGAGCGGATCGCCTCGTGGACGGCGGAGGCCAGGGCCGGCATTGAACGGGACATGGTGGAAAAACAGGATCGGATGAAAGCGTCGGCGGCTCGAGAGAGGGAGGAGGCCCGACGGTCGGCCGAAGAAAGCGCCGCCCAACTGTTGCGGGAAACAGAGCGCCGGATCGACCACTTCGACCACCTCGATGACAGCTGCTTGAAACGGATCGTCTGGCGGCATATGGCGGCCATGATTCCGGAGACTTAGCATGATCGTCAGGATGTCCAAGATCGAAATCATCGGGCCCAGAGAATATCTGATGCAGGCGCTGTCGCTGATTCAGAAGGAAGGCGTTTTGCAAATTGACGGCAAGATCAGAAAAGCGGTGGATGCCGCCGCCGAGCCGCAGCTCAAACCGATGATTCTCGACGGACAGACCCTGTCGGAACGATTGTTTTTTGAAGATCTCAAGTTCAGGATCGACAACCTCCTGGCTTACCTGCCCCAGGTGTCACCCAGGGAATCGTACATTAAACCGGCTGCAGCCATCAATGCCGTCGCCAGTCTGGTGCCGAAACACACCGAGTCTTGCCTCAGCCTCACTGAGAAGAGAGACGCCCTGCAAAAAGAGCGGACCGAGCTGAACCGGTACATCGTGTTTTTGACGACAGTCAAGTCGCTGCTGCCCAAGGGGACGGAGGATACGAACCTCGACTTTATCGGCATTGAAGCGAGAGATCCAGCGACCCTGGAGCATCTCTCCAGGCTTGCGGGAAAACTCCTGCTCGGTGCTGAAGTGCGAACAGTCAAAGCGGACGACGGGACCTACATCGGCCTTCTCACCACGGAAAAGGAGTTTTCCGACAAGCTGAAAGATTCGCTCAGGGAGAATCAGATTCCCGAGGTGACACTCCCATCGTTCCTGGCGGAGCTCCCCTTTCCCGAGAAGCTCGAGGCGGCGAAGAAGCGCTTTGCTGACCTGGGTCATGACGTCACGGCAATCGACAAGGAACTCACCCTCCTGGCTGAGCGCTGGCTTGATCTCTACCGCAAGGTCCGTGACTGGCTGGAGAACCGGATTGGCCTGATGAAAACCAGTGCTTCCCTCTATGAGACGGAAACCTGCTTCTTTCTTTTCGGCTGGATTCCGTCGGCGGAACTCAAACCCCTGGATCATGCCCTGACGGAGCAGTTCAAGGGGGAGGTGGTTGTTGAGGAGAAGGAGATCCTACAACAGGATCTGGAACGGGTTCCGGTGGCGTTGAAAAACCCCGGCTACTTCCAGCCCTTTGAACTCTTTTCGGGCCTTCTGGCCAGGCCGCGCTACACCTCTTTTGATCCCACCCCTTTCATCGGTATCTTCTTTCCTCTCTTCTTCGGCATGATTCTCGGCGATATCGGGTACGGGGTCGTCCTGCTGGTGGTGGCAGTTGCGCTGATCTTCTTTTTCAAAAAGAGAAAAGCAGTGAGCGATGCCGGCAAAATTCTGGGGGTCTGCTCGGTATACACCATGTTCTTCGGGTGGCTCTTCGGAGAGTGTTTCGGGGAGCAGGGAGGGATGCTTCTCGGGCTGGAACCGATCTGTTTTGACCGCCGTGTCTCGATTATGACGACCCTCTATTTCGCCATTGCCGTGGGCGTGGTCCATGTCTCCCTGGGGCTATTTTTCGGTTTCCTTTCAGACGTGAAGAAGAAAATGAAAAAAGAGGCTCTCGTCAAGTTGCTCAGCATGGTGGTCGTATTGTGCATCGTGTTCTGGATCGCCTCTTTCTTTGTCCCTCTTTTCGATATCTTCCGGAGGCCGCTGCTGGTTGTCCTTCTCGTTATTTCGCCAGCGGTTCTTTTGATCGGCGGTCTTCTGGCGCCTCTGGAAATATTTAAGACCCTGGGGAACATCATTTCTTATGTTCGGATCATGGCCGTTGGGCTGACGTCGGTCCTTTTGGCCTACATCGCCAA
>CAYUBU010000069.1:0-5607 GCA_964443105.1 uncultured Nitrospirota bacterium | reverse complement strand
TTCCTGAATTTCGACAAACTCACGGGACTTCCCAATGACAGCGCTTTTCAGCAGGAAATCGAGAATGAGATCAACCGGGCCCGGAGGTACGACCGCTGGTTCATTCTCGTCACCCTCCATTGGAGCAGCCGGACGGGTGCGACGCCCCAGTATGATGTGGAGACACGGAACAATCTCATCGTGGAAATGAGCGACGTACTCCAGGAGCATATCCGGGAATACGACACCCTGGCCCGCAGAGGGCCCCAGAAGTTCGGCATCCTCTTTCCCGAATCATCGGAAGACACCCGAGATCTGAGCTCCCGGTTAACCCGGGCGATTCGCAGGAAGAAACAGGACGGAACATCAGCTCTGGCCGCGGTGGATCTGGATCTCAAGTTCGGGTTTGCCGTCTACCCGGAAGACGGCACCAACCTCAAAGCCATCCTGGAAAAATCTGACCGCCCGGTACTGGGAGCCAAACTCTAGCCCGCGCTCACCGAATCTGCCATCGACTCGCCGTGGCATCCACCTCTTTAAGACACCGCTCGGGGCTCCAGTTCAAGATCGGTGCCGCCAGGGCCGCGGCGTCTACAAGGGTTTGCCGTGTTACCCGGGCTAAGATCAGCAGCGGAAGGCGGCGGCGAAGCAGATCTTCCAAATGGACAGTCATCTCTACCGAGGCGCCATGAACGATTTCGGCCTTGGTGAAAGGAAGTCCCGGAACGACGGGATCCGCCAGTTCAGGTTCTTGCCGGATCATTCGAAATATCTTTTCAACCTCCGTGCCGTAACGGCGGGCTGCCGATTCCGACGCGGCCTCGTCAAGACCGAGATCCCGGCCTATCTCCACCATCCGCTGACGCCACTGGGGGAATGGCATGCCGGGGCTCCAGGGGAAGGGGCGGGTTGCCGTGGACGGCTCTTTTACCGGCCTTCTGCCGAGCATGGCGAGCACCCGATCCACCAGTACCGCTGCATCGGCCCGTGCCGATGTGTACTTCCCGCCCACCGAGACCAGGAGCCTCTCCCGGGGTTCCGCCGCCGACCATTCCCGGGTGACGGCAGAGGGAGATTTCCCCGGTTCATTCCGGAGGGCCCTCAAACCGGCAAAGGCGCCCTGGATTGCCTCCCGGTCCCAGACCTTTTCCCGGAAGACGCGATTCACCTCGGTGAGCAAGTAGTCCACGTCGTCCTCTTCCACGCGCAGGTCATCGGGGCGGCCGGCATAGTCCGTATCGGTGGTGCCGAGCAGCGTTTTACCGTACCAGGGGAGAATGAAGAAGATCCGTTTGTCCCGCTTGACCATAATGAGCATGGCATCATCCGTCGGCAGGGGCGGCATCACCAGATGGACACCCTTGGTGAGTCGAATCATCGGTTCCCCGGACCCATGGCCGCTCAATTCAGGGATCCAGGGGCCGGCCGTGTTGACGACCACGGAAGCATTCACAGGCAGACTCGCCTTTGTGATCTGATCGGTGACCGTCGCACCAACCACCCGGCTCCCTTCAAACAGGAGCTCCGTAGCTTTGGCGTAGTTGACCGTCACCGCACCGGCTTTGTGGGCACCATGGATGATTTCCAGGACAAACCGGAAGTCGTCCATCTGGCAATCCCCATAGGTATAGGCGGCCTTGAGCCCCTTGACTCGAAGAAAGGGATAGTCCCTTTCGACTTCACTCCGCTTCAACTGTCCATGGCGGTCCACAGGCTGGCCCTTGCCCGCGAGCAGATCATAAAGAGAGAGGCCTGTTCTTAACCGGAGAGGTCCAACAGAACTGTCGCCGTAGAGAGGAATCAGGAAACGGAGCGGGGTCACACGGTGGGGCGCGAGGGCCGTCAGTCTCTTTCGCTCGTCCAGCGATTTTCTGACCAGTCCCAGCCGAAACTGTTGGAGATAACGGAGTCCCCCATGGATTAACTTGGACGATGCCGAAGAGGTCCCGGAGGCCCAGTCGTTCTTATCAATCACGGCCACCTTCAGGCCGCGGAGTGCCGCGTCATAAGCCGTCCAGGCACCATAGATGCCGCCTCCGATGACCAGAAGATCGAAGGGACCGCTGCCAAGCTTTTCGGGATCTCGCCTCATGCATTAAACCGGGGGATTTGGAGATAGTCGACCAGCCACCGGACGTCATCGGTCATGATGACGTCCACGCCCAGGGCCAGGGCTTTCTTCACCTGGTAGGGCCGATTGCAGGAATAGGTCATTACCTTCTGTCCCCGTTCATGGGCTGCCGTGACAAACCCCCTGGCAAGCTTGCTGATCGGGAGGCAGAAGCCGTAAAGGGCGCGCCACAGAGCCGCCCCTTGTCTGTCGAGCCGGGGATCGGCAGGCAGATTGAGGACCAGATTATCACGGTAGCCGTTATCCATGGCAGCGGCCAGAACGTCCACATCGAAGGAGAGGATAAAAAGGTTGTTTCGGGATTGTCGGGGCACCCCTTGACCGATCTGTTTGAGGACCTGGAGGGTTAGCTTTTCAGACACGCGGCCCCGACGTTCTTTCTCGTAGGACTTGATCTCGATCAGGAGGCGAGTCCGCCCGGCATAGGCCTTGAGCGTCCGGTCCAGGGTCAGCAGCGGTTCTCTGGCGAAGCCGGGGGCAAACCAAGAACCCCAGTCGAGGCGGCGCAATTCGTGGAAAGACAAATCAGAAATTCTCTGCCGGCCGGCGCCAACCTTGCTCAGTGTCTTGTCATGATAGAGTATGGGGATACCGTCCCTGGACAACTGGAGATCCAGTTCGATGCCATCGATGGGGTAGGCCAGTGCCGCATCAAAAGCGGCGCCCGTATTTTCCGGGGCCTCACGCCGCGCCCCGCGGTGGGCAACAATCCAGGGGCCATGGGATGGCAGATCCCCTTGTTCCATGATACCCTCCTGATCATACCGTTTCACGCTGAGGGCCATGGGGCCCTGCAAGGGACTGACAGGGATTTCCATCTCATGGCCTGCAGCACTCCTGGTCCGGAGCCGCATCAGCCGCGGCAGTGACGACATATTGCTAGCGCCGGGCAGGGACCTCTACAGGGAGACCGTTTTTCTCCCAGCCTGACATATCACCGTCGAGATGAAAGACCTTCCGGAATCCCGCCTCCGAGAGGACCTGCTTGGCGACACGGGTCCGCCCCCCCACGGCACAGTAGACAACGATGCCCCGCTGCTCCTCTGATCGGAGTTGCTCCAGGTGATCTGATATCCGCCGGTAAGGGATGTTCACGGCGCCGGGCACATGGCCCCGGACATATTCTTTGGGACTGCGCACGTCCACGATGTATGGCGGATTGCCCGACTCAATCTTCTTCAGAAGGTCTTGCTGCGCGATCTTCGGAAACCCTGTCTGTTGGGCACTGCAGGAAGTGACCACGGGATAGACAAAGGCCACGATCAGAAGTGCAGATAACAGCGTCCGAAAGCTGCGACAAGAATTCATTGGCATCATTTCCTTTCCTTTCCCGGCCCTAAAACCGGGCGGTGATTTGAGACCTAGCCCGGATATGGCCGCACTACCAGGGTCTATCGGTTTCTCCCCGGACCAAACACTTCCGATTGTGGCTCGCGGTTTCTTCTTTCAATGTTGGCGATGGCCTCACGCTCGTCTCGAACCGCTCCCAGTCCCAGAACCTTAATTTTCAGGGCACAGTCTGGAGCGGACTGACCGTCGATTACCCACTGGGGTATACTCTTACCCCGTTCCCGCAGTTTCTGCTCGAGGCGCCGGAGAACCTCCGGCGAATGGCGCATCCCTCAGGCCGAGAGATTTTGTTTATAGCTCATGCCGAGCATGACGTAGAGCGCGAGATAGAATAACACCACTCCTACCAGACACCAGAAGAGAAGACCCATATTGCCCACCTCAAAATCCATGACCCCTTTGGCGCGCCATTGTACCGCCCTTCATGGTCAAATGTAAAGCCCGGGGTCACATCCATGGACTTGGCACCGGCGGTCCCCGGGAAACGGTCCTGCCGCCTACTGGAACTCCCTGGACTGCACCGGTCTTCCGTTGAGAAAAACTTCCACGACCGCTTTTCCCTGGATCTCCAGGGTTGTCTCGATGACACTGCCGGGAAATCTCCTCCCTGAAAAGACCCGTCTTCGCCCCTCCCGGTCCTCCACGAAAACCTCAGCCTCCACCGGCAGCAGCCCGAAGGGGATACGAAATCTGAAAGGCACGCGGGTGACCGTCGTTCCGGTTCGTGACGCCGTCCCCCGGCTCACAACAAAACTGATGGCCTGATTTCTGTCCACGGGAAAGCCGAAGGGAGGCGACTGATTGATCACCCGGTCTTCCTCCAGGCCCGCATATTCTTCATAAGTGACCTTGCCGATGGTCAGGTCCACCGATTCAAGCAGGGCCACGGCACGGGTAAACCCCTCTCCAATCAGATCAGGCATACGGTACTCCATAGAGCGCTGCCCCAGACTCACCAAGAGATCCACGGCGTTGCCTTCAATGTTCTTCGCAAGAGCCCTGGGGTTTTGAGCCAGGACGCTTTGGCCCTCGGCACTCTCTGAATAAACCTGGGTGAGCCGGCCAAGATAAAGCCCTTGCTCTTTGAGCACCAGTTCGGCTCTTCGAAGCGACATACCCACCACATCGGGAATGGGAACATCCCGGGGTCCCAGACTTAAAACCACTTCCACGTTCCTGTCGAGCTTGAGCGAAGTCCCTGCCTTGGGGTACTGGGTGATAATGACGTTCCGGGGCGCGTCGGCGCTGTATTCCTCCCGAACCACCCGTAAATCAAGACCGACTGCGCCCGCTTTCTTCAGGGCATCAACGACGTTCGTCCCGTGGAGATCGGGTACGGACACCGTTTTTTCCGATGTAGTCCACCGCAGCGTCAGCCATGCCGCTCCGATGAGTATCACCAGAAACGCGATGGACGTGCCGAGAAGACTGAGATACTTTCCCATGGGCCTCCTGTTTCCGTAACGGCGGACCTGCCGCTAGAAAGTTCTGTCGCTATCGATGGCCCCGCTCTGCCTGCGCTTCTTCTTACCCACATCGCCCCATAGACTGAACCCGTAAGTGGAGGGCAGTGGGACCAACAGCAGAAAAAGGAGGATGAGGGCGGCAAACGCAAGGCCGCCGCTGAGAACGAAAATGTTGCGGTGGGTCACATAGAGAATCGCCGATACCAGGGACACCACGACAGCAAGGCCTCCGAAGACAGCCCGCCGAAATACCCGGGTCACATACATCTCGGTCTGACTGATGGTGACAGGATGGATCCGGACCCGCCACTCCTCCCGACGGAGCACGCGGAGCACCTCTCCCAGGTCCTGGTACATGCGATTCAGTTTCTCCACCTCTTTCTCGACACGATTGCAGGGGGAGAGGGCCTTGTCTGCCCGCAGCATCTTCCGGGCGAGGGGAACAATATCTTTGACCGCATTAAAATCGCTCCGATACTGGGTCCCAATACCCTCCACGATGGCCGCGGTCTTGAAGATGTAAACCAGGTTGCTGGGAAGCTCGAAAGGAAAGGCATAGAAACTCTCCAGAATTTCGAAGGCGATCTCTTGAATCCGTCTTTGCGTAATCCCCTGCTGACTCAGGATGTCAAAGATGGCTTCCGCGGCTTCCCGAAGGATGGTGGGGCTGACCTCCCGGTT
>CAYUBU010000068.1:0-4496 GCA_964443105.1 uncultured Nitrospirota bacterium | reverse complement strand
CCCACATTGACGACCTTGAGCACCCCGAAGATCAGGCTCAGCCCCATGGTCGCCATACCGTAAACGGAGCCGAGGACCAGCCCCTGTATCAGGTTGCCTGCCAGCTGCTCAAAGAACACTGATCACCTTCTCTCTGTTGGTCTCATTTGCCCCCACATAAACCCGTCCCCGCCGAAGAGCGGGGACGGGCGTACCGATCACAACCATAAGGGTGGTCTATTGAACCTACCGAGACGCAATCAAGGCTTTCTTTCCATTGGACTTTTCGGCGAAGGTCGGCATGGGGTAGACCAGCTTGCCGGTCTGGGCCTCCGTTGGCCAGACGATGACCCGCTTGGCATCCTGCCACTGGACATCGACCATGGTATGGCCGATCTGCAACCCTGTATCGTCGATATCCCAGCCGCCGTAGAAGGACATGAACTTCAGGTCTCCCAAGGCGGCTCTAACCTTGGGCGTTTCTACGGAATTCACCTTCTCCACGGCCAAAACATAGGCCAGCACCTGGGCTCCAGCCTCGGCGGCATGGTAGTCGGGGATCATATCCTTGCCGACCGCCTTCTTGAAAAGGGCGACAAACTCATCCTGGCTCGGCCCGATCCACTGGAGTCCCACCATTTTAGCCCCTAACATGGAGTACTTCACGCCGTACTCCCAATGGGAGGGCCCCATGACCCCTTCGGCCATGGTGGTCAAGGCTTCATAGAAAGCCGGCAGTGTGGCCGCGGCGATGAGGGACAAGGCCTTGGCGTCAATGTCAAGATCCGCCATCTGCCGGTTGAAAAGCTGCCCGTCTTCAAAGTGGCCGCCGCCGATGACGAAGTCGGGATTGGCCGCCTTCAGCGCGGAAAGGAGCGGGGTCAGGTCGGTCACGCCCTTGGGATAGGTCCGTTCAAAAACGATCTCGAACCCCAGTTCCCCGGCATAATCCCTGGCCCCTTCCATCACCATCTTGGCGAACTCACTGTCTTCGTAGGCGAGGGCGACTTTTTTCGCCGAAGGATCGGTAGCCTTGATCATGTCCAGCGTTCCCCGGTGATAGCTGGTGGCCGGCCCGATGGTCTGGACCACGTATCTGAAACCCTGTCGGAAGATCGCGTTGCTCGCCCCGCCGTGATCCATGTAGAGCATCTCCTTGCTTTCGGTTACCGGCGCACCCCGGAGGGTCAGCCCTGAACTGTAAGGGGAGAAAACCACATGGACCTTGTCGGTGGTGATCAGTCGTTCAATGAGGCTGGTCACCCCCTCCTTCTTCGATTCACAGTCGTAATGAACATACTCCAAGGGGACTTTCTTACCGCCGATCGTCACCCCGCCGTAGCTACTGTTGACCCAATCGACGAGGGCCTCGATACCGCCGACCGCCTGCTCTCCTGCCTTGGCGTACTTGCCCGACAGGGTCGCCGGATGGCCGATCACCACCTTTTCAACTGCGGCGCCGCCGGTTTGCGCCATTTTTTCCGCTGCCGGTGCCGCCTTCGAATCAGCCGCTTTTTGCGGCGCCTTCGACTCAGGGGGGTTACACCCCGCAACCCAGGCCATCATGCCCACGGTTCCCAGAAAAATCAGAAATCCTCTTAAAGCTCTGCCTTTCATCATCCTCTACCTCCCAACAATAAGGTTCACTGCCCTGCCCTGCGCCCTCCATTTCCAATGGCGTCTAAAGGGTTTACTCCGTCGCCGCTTCCTTTTTGCTTACCATATCGTACAGATACCGCCAATCGGTGTCAAGCAGACAACACCTTTTTATTATTTTTTCCTCAATAAACGTAAAAACCGGGGTCCTGGGAGGCCGGAAGGCGGCAAAAGACCCAGACGGCGGCCCATTCGGTATCTCCCGATACACGGGTATATTTCGTTATTTATCATATACTTAGAGGCAAAAGCCACGTCCTTTGGTCGTGGCTTTTGCCCGTGCTTCCGAGTCCCCCTTTAGAAAAGGGGGATACAGGGCGATTTGATCGGATCGTTATAAATCCCCCCCAACCCCCCTTTGCCAAAGGGGGGAGTTTGGACAGTGCCAGGCAGGATTGCCAGGCACCCTTACTATAAAATAACTCTATTTATCAAGTACTTATAAGCGTAGAAGCTCGAATCAAGCCTGCTGAAAGTATCCGGGACCCGGAAAAAGGGGAGTTGGGACAGGATCCTCCCGAGCAGCAGCGCCTCCGTTGCCGGCGCCATACTGCAGCCCACTTATCTATTTCCCCTTTTCAAACAGTTTGTTGTGCACTTTTTCTTGACAAACACTTTAACGAGTGGTACTGTCGTGACAATTTCTGTCATCACACACGGCCCAGTGGCGGATTTCCCCTGCAAAATCAAGGGATCCCCTTCCCTGGGGCAAAGGTCACGCGGTATCGATTGAATACCGGGAAAGGAGGTGGCGCGGAAAAAAATTTAGGTCAAGCAGTCGGAAAAGCAGTAAAGGACAGTGTGCTTGGGATTCTGTGGAGGTGAAAGGACACAGAATCCCCCAAACAAGAATCCAAAGGAGGACAGAACATGTTTAAGAAGCTATCTTTGTTCAGCCTTGCGCTTATGCTCGGCCTCTTCTTCGCGGCTGGCAGCGCCCAGGCTGGCGCCAAGATCAAGATCGGCGACGACTCGTCGTTCGATCTCGGTATGCGGGTTCAGGCCCAATGGTTTACCACAGATGACGATCTCGATCCCGCCGATGCCGGGTGGGAAGACAAGGATGACTTCCAGGTCCGCCGTCTCCGTCTGCGCCTGAAAGCCAACGTCACCAAATGGGTCACCGCGTTCCTCCAGACAGATGGCGCTGACGGTCAAATAGGTGGTGACGACTGGGCAGTCATCGATGCCTGGATCAAGCTCAATATCGACCCCTGGTTCAACCTCATCATGGGCGAGAACATGGCCCCCACCATGCGGACCAACCTCACCAGCTCCGGCGCCCTCATGGCCTTGGACAGGCCGGGCCTGGCCAACAGGAACCTCACCTGGGGCCTGGGCGTACGAGACAGGTTCAACAGTCACTGGGTTGACGGGAGCCGAACGACCGGTCTCGGCGACGCTGACAATGCTGTTCGTGACACCGGCATCACCGCCTTTGGGCATGGTGGTCTTGGCGAAAACCTGTATTTGAAATACTATCTCGGCTATGCCGACGGTCTCCAGGACGGCGTTGCCGGAGAAGATGATGAGCGGTACACCGCGCGGGTCCAATTGAACCTGGGCGATCCCGAGCCCGGCTACTTCGGACTCGGCACCTACCTCGGCAAGAAGCAGACCATGGCCATCGGCGTCTTCTACGACGCCCAGGACAATGTGGGAACCTTTACTCCAGTGGGCGCGACCGCACCCGAGGCAGCTGATTACAGCGAATGGGGTATCGACCTCTTTGCCGAACAGCCGATCGGCCCCGGGTCTCTCACCTTCGACGCCGCCTACACCGACCTTGACCTCGACGATTCCAACCCCCAAGTCGAAGGGGACGGTTTCTACGTCCAGGCCGGCTACCTCATGAACAACTGGCAGCCCTGGGTTATGTATGAGTCTTGGGACAGCGAGTCGGACAATACCACCTCTCCCGGGACACCGGATGAGGGCAGCGGCGACTCCTTCCGCGTCGGCGTGACCTATTTCATCAAGGGCCACAATGCCAACATCAAAGTCGGATACGAGCAAGTCTCCTCCGATGAGAAAGATTTTGCCTTGGGTACAGAAGATGACATCAGCACCTTCATGATCGGCTGGTACATGACTTACTAAACCGTTATGTATTGGACTGTTTAAAGCAGCAGCGACGGGCCGTGTGTTTTGCACACGGCCCGTTATCTTTAGAGAGTGACATCATGAGACCAGACCATCGGAAAACAGCTTACCTTGCCATTCTTTCTTTTCTGAGCATCCTGCTACTGGTGCAGACTCTGGGAGCGGCTGAGGAGATCGACACCCATCCCGGTGTTGAGGCCTTCCAGAGCAAATACAAGGGGATCACTGAAGCAGTACAGGTCGGAACCCTTCCTCCCGAAACCGGAGCCGAGGCCGACGGGCTTAATCTCGCTTTCCAGAAATATCTCATTCAGAGCAATGCCCGCATTGAAGTCTACCGCCTGGAGGCCCGGGAATATACCGGCGCCCGGCAGGATGAAGCTCTGGACAACCTGATCCAGGCCACGGAAGAGCGGGAACGGACCATTCTCGGCTATATCCAGAAGCTGGACCGCCTTGCCGGAGGCCAATCGGCCGTAGCCCCGGTCTACGATACCAATGGACCGGTCCACGACACCAAGGGGATGGAAGAGATCATGCCTTCACCGGAGCCTGAAACCGCAAAGAAGGTGGAAGAGGCAGAGACGGAAGAAGAGAAGAAAGAAAAGAAGAAGAGGTTTGCCCTTCCCGAAAAGAAGTGGGAGGTGAAAGAGCTGGACATCGAGATAGAACTGTCACCCCATGACATGATCAACGAACCGTTGCCTTAGGGCCGGCGCTGTCTCCGGCCGGTCTGGTCTCACGGTTCCGGAAGCTTC
>CAYUBU010000067.1:0-5689 GCA_964443105.1 uncultured Nitrospirota bacterium | reverse complement strand
ACGGCTACACAACCCTTTCGGATCCCATGGAGGTTTCCCACGGCTTCCTCCAGTTCGTAGGGGTAAAGATTGCGGCCGGCCCGAATGATGGTATCCTTGTCGCGGCCGGTGAGATAGATCTCCCCATCGGCCACGTAAGCCCGATCACCGGATCGGAGCCATTCGCCGTTGAAGAGACGTGTCGTTTCTTCGGGGTTCCCGAAATAGCCGCTCGTCGTCGAAGGCCCTTTGAATTCCAGTTGCCCCACTTCCCGGTCACCCATCTCCCGTCCCCTTTCATCGACGATACGGATTTGGTAACCGGGCAGCGGGAGACCGCATGACACGATATGGAGGGGATCGGTATCGTCTTCCGAAGCCACAAGGGCTTGGCCTGAGCGGCTGAATACGTCCCGCTGGATGGTATCGATTCTCGGTCCTCTGCCCATGGGAGGGAAGGCCAGGCCCACAGAGCATTCCGCCAAACCGTAGACCGGGGTCATCGCTTCGGGATGGAATCGGTATTTTGAGAAGCGTTGGATAAAGCGCTTGATGGTCTCACAACTCACCGGTTCAGCCCCGTTGGTTGCCATACGAAGTGAACTCAGATCAAGGCCTTCGAGGGCCCCTTCGTCAATCTTCGCCAGACAGAGCTCGTAAGCAAAATTGGGACCCGCGGAAATGGTGGCACGGTGCCGATGGATGGCCCAAAGCCATCTTTCAGGCCTGACGAGAAATGAAAGGGGAGACATGAGGACCAGGGGCATGGCGAAGTAAAGGCTTCCCAGCCAGGCGCCGATGAGGCCCATATCATGGTAAAGGGGAAGCCAGGAAACGAAGATATCCGCCGAGGTTACTTGAGTACTGCGCCCCATGATACGGATATTGGCCAGCAGATTGGCATGGGTGAGCACCACGCCTTTCGGGGTCCCGGTGCTTCCCGAGGTGTATTGAAGAAGGGCGATCTCTTCTCCTTTGAGCACCGGCCGGACACCGGCGTCTTTGCGTCGTCGCAGTTCTTCAACAATAACGACTTTCTCCAGGCTCGGAACCTGCGCGCTGAGCAAGCGTGCTATGGTTTTCACCTCAGGGAAAGTGACCAGTAGTGATGCCCGGGCGTTGGTCAATATGGCGGCATGACGCTTGAGATGGTCTTCAATCTGTGATTTTCGGACTGGGGGGTAAATCGGTACCGGGATCCCGCCGGCCATGAGGATGGCAAAAAAGATGAAGAGATAGTCCTTCCCTGTGGGCAGCATGATGGCCGCCGACTGACCTTTCTGAAACCCCAGCGCCATGAGCCCTGCCGCCAGTGTCTCGGCTTCGTCGAAGACCATACGGTAGGTGATTTCCTCTTCCTTATCCTCTTCTGTAACAAGAACGACATGGGGGCGATCGCCATGGGCCTTGACGTGCCATTGCAATACGTCCACGAGTGTCTCGGCCCGGTCCGGGGTGGTTTCCACATGATCGAGTTTGAGTTTCCGTACGTCCTCCGGGCGACGAAAACGCGCTTCGCCTCTCCCTGCCCCTATGATGCGGAGCAGATCACCGGGCGTTTCGATGGTGTTGTAGGCCTGCTCAGACAGGGTTACGTGAAAGGCCTCTTCTACGCGGCTGAAGAGTTCCATGCGTGCCAGGCTGTCAAAACCAAGGTCTTTTTCCAGCCCACTGTCCAGTGTGACCGGGTGATCCGCTTTCTTCCAGGGATGAAGCTCCTGGGACATCTGCCGGACCAAAGTCAGCAGGGTCAGACTTTTTTCATCATCATCTTTCACGAAAAATTCCCTGTGGTCTCTGCACCCATTCATTTATAACGTCATGAATAACTATACTGGAAGGTTTGGGAAAAGCAAGTTATGGGGGTCTGGTCGGGTGGGCCGGGCGCGGCAAGGCTTCAGGAGATACGGGGTGATGGAGATACGTCAAAAGCCCGGATAAAGTCGGTCACCTTCTGGGAGGTGTCTTCGATCTCCACCGCCGATGCGCGGACCTTCCGCCTCATCTGCTCCAGGCTTTGAGTCACCTGGGCGACGCCAGCCGACTGCTGATCGGAGGCAGAAGCAATGGAACCCATGTTGGCTGCCACGTCGTCAATGAGGTTCATCATATCCGCCATTCCTTCGCCGGCCTCGGTGGCAATCTCCATGCTGTGCTCGACCTGGTTCTCGCCGGTCTGAAGGGCTTCCAAGACCTCACGGGTCTGCTGTTGGATATTCTGAACAGTGGTCTTGACTTCCCCCGTGGCCCCGGTGGTTTTCTCTGCCAGCTTTTTTACTTCGGCTGCCACAACGGCAAAGCCACGACCGTGTTCCCCGGCCCGGGATGCCTCGATGGCCGCATTAAGAGCAAGGAGATTGGTCTGGTCCGCAATACCGTCGATCACTGCGATCATGTCACCAATACTTCTGGAAGATTTTGCCAGTGCCTCCATTGATTTGGTTGAATTGTAGGTCGTATTGGCCACATGCTGAATCTTTTTGACCGTTGCCAGCACCTGGGCCACGGTCGCCGCTGCTGAATCTTTGGTCGTGGAAGAAAGTTCGGCAACCTTTCGGGAATTACCGGTCACCAGATCGACCCCAGCCCGGAGGGCTTTCATGGCAGCCATGTTTTCACCGAGTTCTTCCATGACCTCTTCCTGATGTTCCGTCATCTTGTCACATAGGGCGAAGAGATTTGTGCCGTTTGTTTCGGCAACCGATCTTAAGCGTTTGCATATGGCAGCAGCTCCTTCGGCTTCAGCCGACAATTGGCGAAGCTGAGCCTCATACCATTCGACCGGATTGTCCGTCTCCGCCGGGATTGTGCTGATGAAATGCCGGGCGAAGGAGAAGTGAAAGAGAAAAGACAAACCGGACCAGGTGAAGGCGGAGATGAAAAGAGGATGAAAGCTCCTGTCGTAAAGGGCTGCTGCTGCCCCGGCGGCCGCGGCAAGAATAAAGCCGTGGAGATAGAGCTTCAACACAGCCTTATGTGTTTTGATCTTTTCTGTCGCGCTCATTGAATGCTTACACCCATCCTACAGCTTTTTAAAAGCGTTAGAGACACATACCCAGGGGCCCATTCGTAATAATAGCGAGGGAAGAATTTTCTTATTCCACAGGACGAATAATCAGAATCAAATCTCCCGTGCCTTTATTTTCTTGTAGAAATCACAGTCACGGCAATTTCCGAGTTTCTGGGCAGCTCCACCCTGGACTTCCCCGCCGCACATGGTTCCTGCAACGAGCCAGCAGCTTCTACCCGCCATCTCTACCACGGCGGGACAGGAACTGTCTTTATCACGATTACACTTCATATAATCCCAGCACATGATTTTACCCATGGGTCATTACTCCTTTCTGATGACTGATCGAAACCTTCGGCGGATCTACATCCCGACTCCCTCATCGGCGTCTTATAAGATAACTTAAGTACAAACCTTCAAGACCGCCGGTCGTCATTCTGCAGCCCATTTGTCCATGACTGGCGACGGTGAGAGCAATGCTTTAGTTCACCGCACCCATAGGCGATTTTCCCTAAAGTTTCTGGTTCCGGTGTCGATAACGAGGTAGCTCGGGACGCCGGATTCCACGTCTGAGGCGGCTTGCAACGGGAGTGCATCGCTATGGTTGTGAACAACATGAAGATCGGAACGCGCCTGGCCCTGGGTTTCGGAGCGGTTCTCTTATTGGTGTCGGCATTGGCGGTGGTGACAGTCAGAGCTTTGACCGGCATCAATCAGCGTGCGGCCGGCATCCAGTCGATCGCAAAGGAGGCGGTTCCTTTGGCTTTGCTCGCCTCGGAGATGGCTTCCGCCACAGTCCAGGTCTATGAATTTCTCAGCACCGCCGCGGCAACGGGAGATCCCGAGGGTTTCAGCGATGCCGACGACGCCGCGAGAATTATTCGGGACGGCATCACCCGCTTCAAGGACTTCTACATGAGCCATCACAATAAAGGCGCGCTGAAGGTGATGGAGACCCTGGAAACGGATTTCCAGCGCTATTATAAACTGGGACTCGGCATGGGTGACGCCTACCGCAAACAGGGGGTAGAAGAGGGCAACCGGGTTAGTGAAGAATTCGACAGGATGGCTCTGGAAGTAAAGAGCCATCTGGAAGGAATCAGCAAAGATCATGGCAGCCAGGTTATGGAGGGGTTGGAGAAGATCGCCCTGTTATCGGCGAACGGGAAGAAATCGACGGCCGTCATGGGATTGCTGGCACTTCTCATCGGTGCGGCGGTGGCGATCTTCATCACCCGCGGCGTCACGGGACCGATCCGATCGGCTATTGATGCGGCAGATTCTGTAGCCCAGGGGGACCTGACGATTACTGTGACTGTCGATCGCCAAGACGAAGTGGGCCAGCTGCTGGCATCACTCAGGGAAATGGTTGACAATCTGAGGCGAATCGCGTCTGCCACCGTCGAGGCATCGGCGTCTCTGGCTTCAAATGCCCGGCAGGTATCGTCCACCACCAGCGAAATAGCCGCCGGGATTGTTCAGCAGTTTGAAGAGATCGACCAGAGTGCCTCCGCCACAACCGAAATGTCACAAACGCTGGTCGATGTATCCCGGAATACCTCCAATGTTTCCCATACCGCCAGCGAATCTGTTGAATATGCCCGGCAGGGCAAAGCCATAGTAGAGCAGAACGTATCGGAGATGCTGAGTATCGCGGAAACAGTCAAGAAGTCGGCTATCACGATCGGGGAACTGGGTCAGGAGAGCCAACAGATCGGCGAGATCATCAAGGTGATCGATGATATTGCCGATCAGACCAATCTCCTTGCTCTGAATGCCGCGATTGAGGCGGCCCGGGCCGGCGAGCAGGGCAGGGGATTTGCCGTGGTGGCCGATGAAGTGAGAAAACTTGCCGAAAAGACATCCCGGGCAACCGAGGGGATATCGGGAATGGTGCTCACCATCCAGGAGAAGACGAAGGACTCGGTGCGAAGCATGGAGGAGGGACAGACGCAGGCGGAAGCCGGCGTAAGGGGTGCCGCAAAAGCCAGCGATGCTCTCGAGAAGATCGTCGATGCCTCGGAGCAGTCCCTACTCATGTTTCAGAGTATCGCCGCGGCGACGGAAGAACAATCGACGGCAACGGAGCAGCTGTCCAGGAATCTGGAGAATATCGCCCGGGTATCCCGGGCCTCACAGGGCGGCATTTCACAGATCACCCAATCCACCGAAGAGCTGGCCCGGTTGTCTGCCGATCTGCAGGGGCTGGTCGACTGGTTTCGGGTCACGGCGGAAACAGCAGCCCCTTCCGATAAAACGACCGACTCTGAAAGACCCGAATTGGCCCCCCCACCTCCCTTGGCAGAGTCCACCCCGGTTACGGGCACTGAAAACCCGTACGGATGAGGTCTGGGAACCAGTCTTCCGGCTCACGGATAGTGTTCCCTTCAAATGGCCGAAGGTTCGCGCAGGGGAACGGCACAAGAAGATACAGCGCCTTCTTTGATTAAAAAGGGATGAAACCATAATGAAAAATCTATCCATCGGTACGCGGCTTGGCATCGGGTTCGGTGTGATTATCGGGATTGTGGCGGCCATGATCCTGACGACCTCCTCTGCTTTCAACCATCTGGATGACGATGGCCGAACAATCGCCTCGGTGGCCGATGAAGTCCTGCCCCTAGCTTTCCTCGCGGAAAAGATGGCATTCAACATTGTACAGGTTCAGCAGTTTCTCACCGATGTCTCAGCGACCCGGGA